>CAZBSB010000241.1:0-3354 GCA_964494535.1 uncultured Rhodospirillales bacterium | reverse complement strand
GATCGCTTGGCTGGCCGTGCGCTTGCTGGGCAAACGGATGATTTTCTGGCTATGAGCAATATTACGCTTGACCATGTAACGTTGGATTTTCCGCTGCCGGTGGGGGATTTTTTCAGCCTCAAGCGGCAGCTGGCCAACAGCCTGCGCAACCGCCGCTTCCAGCGCGACCAGACTTTTCGCGCGCTTGATGACATCAGCCTGAGCATCAAGAGCGGCGAGCGCGTGGCGATCATCGGCCACAATGGCGCCGGCAAAAGTTCGCTGCTCCGCACCATCGCCGGCATCTATCCGCCCAGCAGGGGCAAAGTGACCGTGCAGGGCAAAGTCTGCCCGATTCTGGACTATGCCACCGGCTTCGAGATGGAGCTGACCGGCTGGGAGAATATTCGTATCCGTCTGCTGCTGCTGGGGCAGGACGAAGCGACGATTGACCGGATGCGACCGGAAATTACCGCCTTCGCCGAGTTGGAGGATTTCATCCACCGCCCCGTCCGCACTTATTCCACGGGTATGACCATCCGCCTGGCTTTCGCCACCACCACGGCGATTCCCGCCGAGGTGCTGGTGATGGACGAGGTGGTGGGCGCCGGCGACGCCAGCTTCCTCGACAAGGCCAATCAGCGCCTGGCCGATATGATGGCGCGCGGCCAGTTGGTGGTCTTCACCTCCCACGCCATGAGCCTGGTGCGCCAAATGGGCGGACGCGCCATCTGGCTGCATCAGGGTACAATCCGCGAAGACGGGCCGGCCGACCGCGTGATCAAACTGTATGAAGCGGCGGCCGTGGCCGCGGCTGAGCGCAAAAAGTAACATCCTGAAGCGTTGTTGCCGGCACCTGAAGGCTGCTAGACTGCAGGAAAGTTTCAGCCTCTGCCGATGGAGCCACCCATGCTCGCCTCACACCGCGTGCGCCTGCGCGCGATTGAACGATCCGACCTTGCCGCCATTGCGCGCTGGCGCAGCGCGCCGGAAGCCTATGACTGGTTTTATGAATATCTGCCAATCAGCGACGAGCAGCAGCGGCTGTGGTATGAAAAGCAACTGAACAACCCGACCGAGATGAATTGGGTGGTGGCCGACACGGCGAACGCGCCCGTCGGCACCGTCAGCCTCTACCGGATTGACTTGCGCAACCGCAAGGCGGATTGGGGACGTCTGGTGATCGGCGACGCCGCCTGGCGCGGCCAGGGCATCGGCAAGGAGATTGAGGCGCTGGTGGCGGAATATGCCTTTGACCATTTGAACCTGCATAAACTTTGCTGCGAAGTGCTGGCGGATAACCAAGCGGCGCTGGCGCTGCATCATAAATTCGGCTTCGTGCAGGAGGGGCTGCTCAAGGCGCATATTTTTAAGCGCGGCGCCTGGCAGGATGTCGTGCTGCTCGCTTTGACGGAAACCGAATATCGGCGGCAGCGGCAGGCAGGCTATATCCGCGACTGCCTAGCGGCGGCGCAGACTTAACTTGCGCTCTTCAAACCCGGACGCAGTTCCGTGCCGACCTGCGCCTTGCGGTCGGGATTGTCGCGGTCTATGGCGCGCAGATAATCGCCATACGGGTTGCTGCCGTAACGCGCCGCCAGCGCCTGCAGCTGCTCATAACCGATAAAACCCTTATTATACGCCACTTCCTCCACACAGGCGATTTTCACGCCCTGATGCTGCTCGATGATGCTCATGAAATTGGCGGCGCCCATCAGGCTGTCGAAAGTGCCGGTATCCATCCAGGTCACGCCGCGCGACATCATCTTCACCTTCAGGGTGCCGTGCGCGAGATAAATTTTGTTGAGGTCGGTAATCTCCAGCTCGCCGCGCAGCGATGGTTTGAGCGTCTGGGCATGAGCCACGGCGTGACGGTCATAAAAATACAGCCCCGTAGCGACCAGGTTGGATTTGGGTTGCGCCGGTTTTTCCTCCAGGCCGATGATCTGGTTATTGTCATCCACTTCAATGACGCCGAAGCGTTCCGGCTCGTGGCTGCGGACGCCGATGAGATAGGCGCCTTCTCGCACGCTCAGACATTCATGCCAGATTTCGCGCAGACCGCCCCAGTGCAGGATATTGTCGCCAAGAATGAGACACACCGGTTCACCAGCGATGAAATCCGCGCCGATGAGAAAAGCCTCAGGCAGCCCTTTCGGCTCCGGCTGCACTTTGTATTGCAAATGCAAGCCGAGGGCGCTGCCGTCGCCCAGCACTTGTTGCAGCACCGGAGTATCCTTGGGCGTGCTGATGACGAGAATATCGCGGATGCCCAGCAGCATCAGCGTGGCCAGCGGATAATGAATCATCGGCTTGTCATAGACCGGCAGCAGCTGTTTGCAGACGGCGTCCGTCAAGGGGCGCAGGCGCGTGCCGCTGCCACCCGCCAGGATGATGCCTTTTTTGATCATCGCGTTGCTGCTCATTCAAGCCACCTGCGCCGGTTCATGTTGCAGCAAAGCGCGTACCGTCAGCTCAAGGCCGGCAGAAAAATCCATGCGCGGCGCGAAACCCAAAGCCGCTCGCGCTTTGCCGGCATCCACGGCATAGCGCCAATCATGCCCCGGGCGATCGGTGACGAAGCCGATTTGCGCGGCATAGCTTTGCCCATCGGCGCGTGGCGCCAGCCGGTCGAGCAGCGCGCAAATCCGGCGCACCAGTTCAAGATTGCTCATCTCGCTGCCGCCGCCAAAGCAATAATCCTGCCCCGGCGCGCCGCGCGCCGCGGCCAGCAACAGGCCGGCGCAATGGTCGCCGACATAGAGCCAGTCGCGCCGGTTGCTGCCGTCGCCATAGACCGGCAGCGTCCGGCCGGCGAGCGCGCTGCGGATCATGGTGGGGATCAGCTTTTCGGCATGTTGGCGCGGACCATAGTTGTTGGAGCAGTGCGTGGTGATGACGGGCAAGCCATAAGTATGGAACCAGGCGCGCGCCAGATGGTCGGCGCCGGCTTTGGAAGCCGAGTAAGGCGAGTTGGGCGCGAAAGGCGTGGTTTCACAAAAAGGCGCGTCGCCTTCCCGCAAGGCGCCATAAACTTCATCGGTGGAAACATTGACGAAGCGGAAAGCATCACGCCGCTGCGGTTGCTCCTGCAGGTAGCCACGCACAGCTTCCAGCAAACGCAAGGTGCCTAACACATTAGTCTGCACGAAGGCTTCCGGCCCGTTGATGGAATTGTCCACATGGGTTTCCGCCGCCAGATGCAGCACGGCGTCAATCGCGTGACGGCGCAGCAAATCGGCTACCAGCGCGCCATCAGCAATATCCCCTTTGACGAAATGGAAACCGGCGAGCCCTTGCACAAACACGAGGTTCCGCACATCGCCGGCATAAGTCAGCTTGTCCAGCACCACCACGCGCTGGCCGCCGGCCAGC
>CAZBSB010000240.1:2983-3355 GCA_964494535.1 uncultured Rhodospirillales bacterium | reverse complement strand
CTTCTTGAGCAGATAAGCGTCAACGAACGGACCTTTCCAGATTGAACGTGCCACGTGTTTCTCCCTACCTTACTTGCTGCCCTGCGCGTCGCGACGCTTGTTCTGACGGCGGATGATCATTTTATCGGTGCGCTTGTTGTTGCGCGTCTTGGTGCCCTTGGTGCCCTTGCCCCACGGCGTAACCGGATGGCGCCCGCCGGATGTGCGGCCTTCGCCGCCGCCATGCGGGTGGTCAATCGGGTTCATCGCCACGCCGCGCACTGTGGGGCGTACGCCCAACCAGCGCTTGCGGCCGGCCTTGCCCAGCTGCGTGTTGGAATGGTCGGCGTTCGACACCGCGCCGATGGTGGCCATGCAATCCTGCTGCACCAT
>CAZBSB010000240.1:0-2973 GCA_964494535.1 uncultured Rhodospirillales bacterium | reverse complement strand
AACTCAACTTGATTTGCGCGTAACCTGAATCACGGCCGACCAACTGCACATAAGTGCCGGCGGAACGCGCCAACTGTCCACCCTTGCCAGGACGCATCTCCACATTGTGGATGATGGTGCCGACCGGAATGCTCTTCATCGGCATGGCATTGCCGGGCTTGATGTCAACCTTGGCGCCGCTTTCCACCACGTCACCCTTCGCCAAACGCTGCGGTGCCAGGATATAGGCCAACGTGCCATCCTTATACTTGATGAGCGCGATGAACGCGGTGCGGTTGGGGTCATATTCCAGCCGCTCCACCACCGCCGGCATGTCGTGCTTGGTGCGCTTGAAATCCACCATGCGATAACGCCGCGCATGACCGCCGCCGATATGATGCGTGGTAATGCGGCCGGTATTGTTGCGGCCGCCGGTGCGCTTCAAGCCCTCGGTGAGGGTCTTTTCCGGCTTGCCCTTCCACAACTCGCTGCGATCCACCTGCACCAGTTGGCGCAGACCGGGAGTTGCAGGATTGAATTTTTTCAGTGCCATGACCCTATCCTCAAATCTTCGTCGCCACGTCAATGGTCTGGCCTGGCGCCAGAGTCACGGCGGCTTTTTTGAAATCGGAGCGCTGCCCCGGGCGTCCTTTGAAGCGCTTGGTCTTGCCCTTGATGCGAATGGTGTTCACGCCCTTGACCTGCACCTTGAACAGCCCTTCCACCGCCGCCTTGATCTGCGGCTTGGTGGCGTCCAGCGCGACCTTGAACGTCACCTGATTGTGGGCAGAACCCATGGTGGCCTTTTCCGTGACATGCGGCGTGAGAATGACGTCAAACATCTTGGGCGTCATCACAACCGCTGTATCGGTTTTTGGTTTTTTCAAAGCCATGGTCATCACTCCTTAGGCCGCCTGCGGCAGCAAGCGCGCCTGCAGCTGCTCCACCGCGTTGCGGGTCAGCACCAGCGTATCGTGCCGCAAAATGTCATACACATTAGCGCCCTGCTCTGGCAGCAAATCCACATGCGGCAGGTTACGCACCGCCAGCGCGAAATTCGGGTCGAGATTGGCGCCGTCAATGATGAGCGCCCGCTCGGCGCCCAGCTTGTTCAGCTTCACAAGCATGTCCTTGGTCTTCATGCTCTCCGCCTTCGCTGCGTCTAGCACGATCAGCTTGCCGGCTTTCTGCTTGGCAGCAAGCGCCATACACAGCGCCAGGCGGCGGAACTTCTTGGGCAGGTCATGCGCGTGGCTGCGCACGACGGGGCCGAAAATCACCGCGCCCTTGCGGAACTGCGGCGAGCGCAGGCTGCCCTGCCGCGCGCGGCCGGTGCCCTTTTGCGCCCACGGCTTCTTGGTGGTGCCGCTAATTTCGGCGATATCCTTGGTCTTGTGCGTGCCGGCACGCGCTTTTGACTGCTGCCAGAACACAACACGCGCCAGCACATCGGCGCGCTCTTCAACCGCGAAGACCGCTTCAGCTAGGTCAATATCCCCGACCTTCTTATTATTCATGTCAACGACGGACGCTTTCATGGTCTATCCTCAATCCAAACTATTAGGCCGCAGCCGCTTGCTTCAAACCCGCCGGAAACGGTGCTTCCTTGGGCAGAACGCGCTTCACCGCATCGCGCACCTGCAGATAGCCGCCATCGGCACCGGGCACCGCGCCCTTGATCATAATCAGCCCCTGCGCTTCATCCACCGCCACAACGGTGAGGTTTTGCTGCGTCACGCGCACCACGCCCATATGGCCGGCCATCTTCTTGTTCTTGAACACGCGGCCAGGGTCTTGGCGCCCGCCGGTCGAACCGTGGCTGCGATGCGACACGGAAACACCGTGCGTCGCGCGCAAGCCGCCGAAATTATGCCGCTTCATGACGCCCGCGAAACCCTTGCCTATGGTCACGCCCGTCACATCCACAAACTGGCCGGCGATGAAATGCGCTGCGGAAATCTCCACGCCTGCTTCCAGCACGGCGTCCGGCGACACGCGAAACTCCACCAATTCCTTCTTCGGTTCCACCTTCGCTTTGGCGAAATGGCCGCGCAGTGGCTTGGTCACGCGGTTGGCCTTGGCCTTGCCCACGCCGACTTGCAGCGCGACATAACCGTCGCGCTCCTGCGTCTTCACGGCCACTACCTGGCATTGCTCAACCTGCAGCACGGTAACCGGGACATGCGTGCCCTTGTCGTCGAACAGCCGGGTCATCCCGATTTTCTTGGCCAGCAGGCCGGTGCGGCGTTTCGCGCTCATATCGGCTCTCCTTAAACCTTGATCTCGACGTCAACGCCGGACGCGAGATCGAGCTTCATCAGCGCGTCAATCGTCTGCGGCGTGGGGTCAAGAATATCCAGCAAGCGCTTATGCGTCCGCATTTCGAACTGCTCGCGTGACTTTTTGTCAATATGGGCGCCGCGGTTGACCGTGAAGCGCTCGATCAGCGTCGGCAGCGGAATCGGCCCCACCACGCGCGCGCCGGTGCGCTTCGCGGTGTTGACGATTTCCCCGACCGACTGGTCAAGCACGCGATGATCATACGCCTTCAGGCGGATACGGATCGATTGTGCGTCCATCTTGCTCTCTACCCTGTTGCGGCGCCGCCTGGGCGGCGCCCTTCCTTCCAAAGCCTTCCGGCACTATGCCGGAATGTAAATCTTCAACCGTTCGCCGCCCTTGCGCTCCACCCGCAAAACCCGGGTCTTGCCGCCGTCGCGCGCGTCGCGGAAACACTTGCCACTTAGTTGCGTCAGTTCCCGGTTGGCATCCCGCAAGGCGCTCGTCTTCACGCCATTGAAATTTGTGTGCCAACCGTAAGGAAACTGAATGCTCATTCACGCCTTCCAATATTAAAGCGGAGACCGGCTATCCGGCCTCCGCTTCGCATCGTCATTCAATAATCTTCGCCACCACGCCGGCGCCGACGGTGCGGCCGCCTTCGCGGATCGCGAAGCGCAGGCCTTCATCCATGGCGATGGGCGCAATCAACTT
>CAZBSB010000239.1:0-3459 GCA_964494535.1 uncultured Rhodospirillales bacterium | reverse complement strand
GGCCAGCAGTGCCAGGATGGAGAAGGGGATAAGGATGGCCACCAGCATTGCCAGCGCCTCGCCGGCGAAATGCTGCGCCGCCGCCTGGTCATGCTCGTGCTTTTCCTTGGTGTAGAGCGGCACGAAGGCTGCGTTGAAAGCACCTTCGGCGAACAGGCTGCGAAACAGATTGGGCAAACGCTGGGCGACGAAGAACGCGTCCGCCACTGGTCCGGCGCCCAGAATGGCGGCGGTGGCCGTGTCGCGCACAAAGCCTGCCAACCGTGACAGAACCGTCAGGCCGCTAACGGCGAAAAGTGAGCGGGCAAACGACATCGGCGCTACGGTATGACAGGTGGATGCAACAATTGATAAATCAAACAGCCCAGCAGGCTGAGGCACAAAGCGGGCGCGAAAGGTGATTGCTCCGTGCCGGTCAGACGCTTCCAGACCAGGCCGTTGATGACGCCCAACACGCCAGCAATGATGAGAAACCAGAACATGGTGGGAATTTGCAGCCACAGGCCGGCGGCGGCAAAGAATTTCACGTCGCCAAGCCCCAACATGTCCTTGCGGCGTATCCAGCTATAACCATAAACCATCAGCAGGCCGAGCAGCAGCAAAATGCCGGACATCATCAGGCCGATGGTCAGTTGCCCGCCGCCTGCCAGTAGCCAGGCCATACCCAGCGCCGCCAGCAGCAGATTGAACCAGTCCGGAATAATGCCGAACAGCAGGTCAATCATGGCAATGGCCGGCAACAGCCCCACCGCCAGGCACAAAAACAAAGTAGTGAGGCTCAACCCGCCCAGCGCGCCGGCCACCGTGCCGGCCAGCAGGCCAACCAGTTCCGCCGCCGGCACCGCCCATTGCTTGCGTTGCTGCGCGCAAGGGCAGGGCAGGGACAGCGCCTCCGTGCGCAGCAGCCAGCCGAAGACGGGCAACAATTCCTGCCGTCGCGCCGGACGCTGGCAATAGAGGCATTCCGGCCACAGCGATTCGCCCGGCATCCGGTCTGCCAGGCGCAGGCCAACATGACTGGCCAGACTGGCCATGATCAGGGCAGCAAGGCCGCCGAAGATTGCGGCAATTGGGTCTATCACCAAGGGGTGCGATTCCTGCGGTGGGGTCAAGCGGGGGCGCGCCTCAACGCACGCCACCCCGAGATAGCACCGGCAATTTGCCGAAACAATGGCGGTGTTCCGGCTGCCGCTTTGCCCCACCGCTTTGCCATTGCAATCGCCGGCCGCCCGGCCTAGTATCCCGTCCGCAGAGATTGCGGCTGCGTTAAAAATATGACGCCAAGCCGAATCACTGGAGCCGTTGACGCAAGAGCAATTGACAAATTGGTTAATTCTCGCGCAACGTGATGAATGACAACATGATATGGTGACTGACGGTGATAAGACAGGGTCCCAATGGCCGGCGCGGGCCACGGCGTCCGCATCAGGGTGGCGGCAACGGCGGCAATAACAATAATCGCGATAACCGTGATAATCGCGGTGGTGGTGGCGAGCCGCCGCGGCGCTCGGCCGCTGCACTCAGAAATCAAACCTTCGACAGCAATGGCCCGGAAGTACGGGTGCGCGGCAATGCCTGGCAAGTGCATGAAAAATATCTCTCCATGGCGCGGGATGCCCAAATGAGCGGCGACCGCGTGGCGGCGGAAAATTTCTTCCAGCACGCCGAGCATTATTTCCGCATCATTGAAGCGATCAACGAAGCCACGGCGGCCGAGCAAGCGGCGCGCGGCCTGGGGCCGCAGCCCGATATGCGTCCGGCCTATCCGCAGCAGCAACCTGCACACCCCGATGCCCAGCAGCCCATGGGCGCGGCGCAACCGGCGCCTGCTGCCATCGGTGGCACCATGCCGGAAGCCGAAGTGACCCAAACCGGCAAGCCCAGCCCCTTCTTCGTGCCGGAAGAAGCTGAAGCTGAAACCGACCCGCTACGGACAGCCGTATAAAGCTCGTTTTGATTTAGCTTTGCCCGCCGCGCCCACGGCGGCTATAACCACGCCATGCGCGCTTTTCGCAAAATGCACGGGCTGGGCAATGATTTCGTGATCATTGACGCTCGCGACGATCATTGGCTGCCGACGCCGGAGCAGGCGCGCCGCATCGCCGACCGACGCCATGGCGTGGGCTGCGACCAGCTGGTGCTGCTGTTGCCGCCCACGGCGCCGAGCGCCGATTTGCTGCTGCGTTTTTTTAATGCCGATGGGTCGGAATCCGGCGCCTGCGGCAACGCCTCGCGCTGCGTCGCGCGCTTGCTGTTCGAAAAAACCGGACGCGGTGAAGGCGTGCTGCAGACCTCGGCTGGGCTACTGCCAGTGTGGCGCGCCGGCACCAGCCGGCAAGGCGAAACCCTGTATGCGGTTGACCTGGCCACGCCGGTGTTCGAGTGGGACAAAATTCCGCTGGCCGAGCCGCAGGATACGTTGCAGCTGAACCTCAGCGTCGGCGCTCTGAGCGCGCCGTGCGCCGTGAATGTCGGCAATCCGCACGCGGTGTTTTTCGTGCCGGATGTCGCGGCCATAGATTTGGCCACGCTGGGTTCACAGGTTGAACATCATCCGCTGTTCCCGCAACGGACGAATGTGGAAATTTGCGAAGTGCTGGCGCCTGGTCAGCTGCGCCTGCGCGTCTGGGAACGTGGCGCCGGCATCACGCCGGCTTGTGGTTCCGGCGCGGTGGCGACGGCCGTGGCGGCGACGCGGCGCGGCCTGGTGGAACGGCGCGCGACCGTGGTGCTGGATGGCGGCGAATTGCAGGTGGAATGGCGGGCGAACAACCGCGCCATTCTCATCGGCACCGCCAGCGCGGTCTATACCGGCCAGCTGGACGCCGAATGTTTGGGCAAACCACCATGACCGCGCCGCACGCTATCAGTTTTGGCTGCCGCCTCAATAGTTATGAGGCTGAGGTGATGCGCGGCCATGCCGCCGCGGCTGGTTTGGCTAACGCCGTCATCGTCAACACTTGCACGGTTACGGCGGAGGCCGAACGGCAGGCGCGCCAAGCCATCCGCAAATTGCGGCGCGAGCAGCCGCAGGCGAAGATCATCGTCACCGGCTGCGCTGTGCAGGTGCATCGCGCCAGCTTCGCTGCCATGCCGGAGATTGACCATATCATCGGCAACGACGCTAAGCTGGAAGCGCAGTCGTTTCAAAATCTGAGCGCGCTGGCGTCGGCAACGCCGCCCACGGCGCTTGCGGCGCCGCCTGTTGTCGGTTTCGCGCATGGGCCACGCGGTTATGTTTCGGTGCAGAATGGCTGCGACCATCGCTGCACCTTCTGCATCATTCCCTATGGGCGCGGCGCGTCGCGCTCCGTGCCGCTGGGCGCGATTGTTGACCAGACGCGCGCGCTGCTGGCCAACGGCACGCCAGAAATCGTGCTGACCGGCATTGACCTCACTTCTTATGGCGCCGATCTGCCCGGCGCGCTCAGCGATCCGGCGGCGGCGGTCGGGCTGGAG
>CAZBSB010000238.1:3047-3471 GCA_964494535.1 uncultured Rhodospirillales bacterium | reverse complement strand
TCATGGCTGGCGCGAGCAGCATAGGAACAGTGGCGGCCAGCAGCGCCGTGCTGGCCAAATCATCCGCCAACCCATGCGCCAGTTTGGCCAGCAGATTGGCGCTGGCCGGCGCCACGATAATCAAATCCGCTTCGCGCACCAGGCGGATGTGACCCATCTCCTGCTCGTCGGTCAGCGACCATAAATCCTGATAGACCTTTTCGCCGGAGAGGGCGCCGACGGCCAGCGGCGTCACAAATTGCGCGCCGCCTTGGGTGAGGATGCAGCGCACCCGCGCGCCCTGTTCGCGCAATCGGCGAATGAGGTCGAGCGCCTTATAGGCCGCGATGCCGCCGCTGATGACGAGAAGTAAGTTCTTGCCGTGCAGGCCGCTCATTCAAAAACTTCCTTGGTATAAGCGCCGAAAAAACTTGTCTTGCGGAGA
>CAZBSB010000238.1:0-3037 GCA_964494535.1 uncultured Rhodospirillales bacterium | reverse complement strand
CGCCGCCGCGCACCGCGCACCAGTCCGCGGTGCAGGATCGCAGGTCAAACAACACATGCGGCTGCAGATAGGCGCGCACCGGCGCCTTGTCATCCGGCGCCTCAAACAGCGGGCGGATTTTGCCGGTGATCATGCCGCGCCGTTGGAATTTCACCTGCGTCTTATGCACCCAGCCCTCGGCGCCTTCATAGTCGCGGATGCGATACCAGGTGTCGAAACTTTTGATCACTTCCACCGGCATCCCCGGGCGGTAATAGACCCAGTCAATCGGGTAGCGCTTGCCGGGCCCCTTGCGGAGATTGACGGCGCCGAAGCGCAGCGCGCCGAACCGCGCCGGTTCGGCATTGGGTTTGGCGTCGTTGCTGCCCTCGGCCACAGGCTTCGTATCCGCAGCCTGAACGGAAGCGGCGAGCAGCACACAGACAATTACAGAAGCTAGACAGCGGAGCATGACCTGAATGTAAAGCAGGTGGCGCGGCTTTGTCAGCCGGAATATGCGGTGGTTTTGGAAAAACAATAGGATATCAAGGCGTTAAAGCTTCAGGTCGCCAGGATCGAAGCCGTTTGTGCGCCCCACCAGCACCCGGGCGCGGTCACGCGCCAAGCGCGCGCCATAATGCGCCAGCTCGTTAGCCGAAGCGCGCGCCGACTCCAACAGCATGCGCGCGCCGTCCGCCCAATGCCGTTCGGCAATTTCGGTGCGCGCCAGCTTCCAATCCACGGCCGCGACGAATTGCAGGTGCCGCTTGCGCCCGTCGCGTTCCGCGATCTGCGGTCCGTGCTGTTCCTCGATCTGATGCACGCATTGCCGCACGACCGCCGGCTTGCTATAATTGCTTTGCTGATAGGCGAACAGGATTTCCGGGTTGATCAGCATCTGATTTTTTTGCCGGAAGCGCAGCAGCCATTCCCAATCCTGGGCACGGGGGTAGCGCGGGTCATATTCGCCGACATTGCCGAATACTTCCTTGGGCGCCACCAGGCTCGACCCCATACCGACACCGTGGCCGATGACGATCAATTCATCCGGGCTGCGGCTGCTGCTGGAGTTTCGACGCACGAAGCGCGGGTGCCGTTCGGCATCGGTATAGACGTGGTCGGCAACGATACCGCCCACCTGCTTGGGGGCCGCCTGCAGACGCGCGAGCTGGGATTCCAGCATGCGTGGGAACCAGAGGTCGTCGCTGTCCAGCAAGGCGATGTATCGGCCGCGCGCCGCTCTGATGCCGGTGTTGCGCGCCACGCTGCTGCCGGCATTTTGGACGTGTTCGATCAGTTCGACGCGCGTATCGCGGAATTCCCGCACGACGTCCTTGGTGCGGTCGGTGGAAGCGTCGTCCACCACCAGCAATTCAAAATTCGGCTCGGTTTGGCGCAGCACGCTGTTAATAGCCGCACCGATCGTATCGGCGCGGTTATAGGCGGGGATAATGACGCTGACCTTGGGACGACCCATATTTCCTCTTTGCAGGCTATATGCTGACGCGAAACCGCGGCCTGGGAAAGCCGGAAAAATCGTTAATTTACTTGCGCTATTCTTTTGCTGCGTTTGCACACTGCTTGCTATAAGCCGCTAGCCGCTCAACGCCGCTATATCGCCATGCGCCTGCAGTTCGGCGAAGGCGGTTTGGAAGGCCGGAAACGCGTCAGCGGCGATAGCCGCACGAATGTCCGCCATCACATCCTGATAATGCTGCAGGTTGTGCCAGGTTAGCAGCATCGGCCCCAGCATTTCGCCGGCACGGAACAGATGATGCAGATAGGCGCGGCTGTAATTGCGGCAGGCCGGGCAGCTGCAGCTTTCGTCTAGCGGGCGTGGGTCGCGCTGGTGGCGGGCATTGCGGATATTCACCGTGCCGCGCCGCGTGAAGCCCTGGCCGGTGCGGCCGGAGCGCGTGGGCATCACGCAATCGAACATATCAATGCCGCGCGCCACCGCGCCGACAATGTCATCCGGCCGGCCGACGCCCATCAAATAGCGCGGCTTGTCGGCCGGCAGCAGTGACGCGGTGCTGTCCAGCATCGTGAACATCAGTTCCTGGCCTTCGCCGACCGCGAGGCCGCCGATGGCATAACCATCAAAGCCGATTTTCTGCAGCGCTTCGGCAGATTCCGCGCGCAGCTCCGGATAGACGCCTCCCTGATTGATGCCGAACAGCCCATAGCCAGGGCGCGGCGTGAACGCCGCCTTGCTGCGCGCTGCCCAGCGCATGGAGAGGCGCATGGAATCCGCCGCTTGCGCGGGCGTGGCCGGGAAGGGGGTGCATTCGTCGAAGCTCATGGTCACGTCGCTGTCGAGCAGATGCTGAATCTGCATGGAGCGTTCCGGCGTGAGTTCATGCGCGCTGCCGTCCAGATGCGAACGGAAGGTGACGCCATTTTCGGTGATCTTCCGCAGCTGGCTGAGCGACATGACTTGGAAGCCGCCGCTATCGGTCAAGATCGGTCCCGGCCAGTTCATGAATTGGTGCAGCCCGCCTAGCTCCGCCACCAGTTCGGCGCCGGGGCGCAGCATGAGATGATAGGTGTTACCGAGGATAATCTCCGCGCCCGTCGCCGCCACGGCTTCCGGATGCATGGCTTTCACGGTGGCCACTGTCCCCACCGGCATGAAAGCCGGCGTCTCCACCGTGCCATGCGCCGTCGTCAACCGCCCGCGCCGCGCCGCGCCGCTGGTGGTCAACAGTTCGAAAGTGAGGCCGGATAGTTCTGTCATGCGGCGCGTTCTAGCAAACAAGCATCGCCATAGGAATAGAAGCGGTAGCGCCGGGCGATGGCGTGGGCATAGGCCTGCCGCATCCGTTCCATGCCCGCAAAAGCGCAGACCAGCATGAACAAAGTGGATTGCGGCAGGTGGAAATTGGTCAGGAGTATGTCGGCGCTGCGGATGGGTTTGCCAGGATAGAGGAAAATAGCGGTGCTGCCGCTGAAGGGCTGGGTCTGGCCGTCGGCGCCGTGCGCGCTTTCCAGCAGGCGCAGCGCCGTGGTGCCGACGGCGACGATGCGCCGGCCTGTCGCGCGCGCGGTGTTGATGGCG
>CAZBSB010000237.1:1703-3488 GCA_964494535.1 uncultured Rhodospirillales bacterium | reverse complement strand
AAATTGTTGAAGGCTTTCTGCCCCCAACGCAGAAACGCATAACGCTCGCCATTGCGCTCAAACTCGCGCGCCACATTGGCCGTGAAGGCCTGCGCCGTGCCGTAATCATCCACCATCACCGAATGGTCAATGACCAGGTCAACATTGCAGAGCGGGTTGATTTTATCGGGGTTGCCGCCCATAGCGATGGCCTTTTCGCGCAGCGCCGCCAGATCAACCACGGCCGGCACGCCGGTGAAATCCTGCATCAGCACGCGCGCTGGGCGGTATTCAACCTCCGTATCGCTCTGGCGCGAAGCTAGCCAGGCCTGGACGGCCTTGATATCCGCGACCGAAACGGAGCGGCCATCCTCGAAACGCAGCAGATTTTCCAGCAGTACCTTCAGCGAGAAGGGTAGGCGGGCGATATCGCCAATCTGCTTGGCGGCCTCCGGCAGGCTGTAGTAGTCATAGGTCTGTCCCGCGGCCGTGAGCGTACGGCGCGTCTTCAGGCTGTCGTGACCGGTGGCGATGGGCATGGGGAAACCTCTGAGAACAGCAGGAAAGCAGAAGCATACTGACTAATCTTTTAAGGTTGCCAAGTCATTAAATCAGGACAGCAGGCAGGCGGAGTGGAAGGTTATGCGCTTTGGGTTTGGTATCGGGTTGCTGGTGGGGCTGGCGCTGGCGGCCAGTCCCGCTCATGCCGCATTAATTTTTTGTAATAAATCAAAACAGCCACTGGAAAGTTCGGTGGCCTACCGCGTGGGGCATGACTGGGTGAGCGAAGGCTGGTGGCAGCTGCCGCCGGCGCAGTGCGTCCGGGTGGTCAGTGGGTCGCTCAATCAGCGCTTCTATTATTATTACGTCCGCAGCCTGACGGAGCCGCAACGCTACTGGCGCGGCCGCTACCGGTTTTGCACTGCCGTCTTGCCCTACCGGATTGTCGGCGACCGAGACTGCCAGCAGCGCGGCTATCAGATGCAGGGCTTTCTGGCGCTCGATGTCGGCTACTTGCCGCACTTCTTGCTCGATTTTAACGAATGAGCCGGCGCCGATTCTGTGCGCCCCACAAGCATGGCCAACGAACGGCAAGGGGATTAAGCTATCTTTGACGACTAGGCCATAACAGTTTGCTGACCAAAGGCTTGCAACCGGTGCTGGGGCGTCTTAAGACTGTGACAGAAGAAGGGTTAAACGGTTTTGTCTGTGACGATTGACGAAAAACCGAAAACGGCAATGGCCATGTCGGACGCTGCCGCTGCAGGCAGCCAGGCCGCTGCCGGCTTCGTGCTAGCCACCTGGGCGGAGCAGGACGAGCTGCTGCGGACGATGTGGCTGGCGGGTGAGGCGCCGCCAGTGATCGCCGACCGACTCGGACGCTCCGTGGCCGCCATCATGACCCGCGCCGCGCGTCTGGGCTTGCCGCGGCGCTTCGCCCCCGGCCGCAAGCCGACAGGGCGCCGCAACTTTCTACCGATGCAGAAAAGCGCGCTGGCGCGCGCGCCACACGAGCCGGGCGCGAAGACCTTGCCCGGCGAGGCGCTGACACGCCCCTTGACAGAGCGCATTTGTTTGATGTGTTTAACGAAGTTTCCATCACAGGGGCCGCATAACCGTATCTGCCAATCCTGCAAGGAATCCAACGACTATCAAGCGGGTGCGCGTTTGCCCGATCTCGACTTCCCCACCTGAGGCGACTCGATCATGACCATCAATGAAGCCGTCCAAACCATCGTCAACCGCAACAACTTCTACCGCGACGGCTATCGCCTGATGCTGCGCATCAGCTTCGTTCAGACAGTA
>CAZBSB010000237.1:0-1693 GCA_964494535.1 uncultured Rhodospirillales bacterium | reverse complement strand
CTCTTGGTGGGCGGCATAGTGACCATGGCGCTGTCAGCCAAAATTGAATATGTCTATTTCGCCACAACGACGGATGGACGCATCATCAACATTGTGCCGCTCAACGAGCAGTATACCACAGATGGTACATTGGTGGCTTGGGTGGCGGATACATCTAAACGCGTTTTAAGTCTGAGTTTCAGCGACTTTCGGCAAAGACTGCAGGACGTAGCCTATAACTTCACGCCGCAGGGTTGGGAAACTTTCATGAAGGCGCTGAAGGATGCCCGCATTCTTGAACTCATTGAAGAACGAAAGATCGTGACTGAAATGTCCATTGATGCGGCGCCGGAAATCCTTAAACGCGGCGAGGTAAATGGTGTGTATGTGTGGGTGTTGCAGATGCCTGTTACCTTGAATTTCAAGGGAGAACAGGCTCCACAGGCGATTAAGGGCAATTTGCGCGTTCAGGTCAGTCGTGTGTCAACACTGCAACACCCCAAAGGGGTTGGCATTGATCAATTCCTCATTGATGCAAATGGAATTATTCGCTGATGGGATTTTTTGGAAAAAAAACGGCGCCCGCCGAGGAAGAAAATCCACACGATGTGGCTTCGCAGGCTCATGATGAAAGTGAAGCATCAGTCAGCAAAGAATCGCTGGTGCCAACTAAGAGAAAGAGGAAGGTTGTAAAAAAAGGAGGGTTTAATTTTTTTGCGACCGATGTGCCGAGTGAAAGGCCGCTGTCGGATCCGGACTTTGAATATAGACGTTATCAAAAACTTGTTAGGCGTGTCAGATTTGAGGCAGCGACCTTAAGTGTGTTGATCATTGCTTTTGTCTTGTCCACCCACATTTTTAAAGATGAACATATTTATTTGGCGCGAAGGATTAGTGCGCCGGCGGGTTCGGAAAAACGGCTTGCTGGGCTCACCCTGCCCATTTTAACAAAAGAAACTGTCGCCAGCTGGTCCATGACGGCAGTAACGGAAATATTAACATTTAATTTTTCGAATTTTAACCAGCGCCTTGGTCAGCATATTTGGAGATTTCACGCAGATGGTTGGAAGGCATTCTTGAAAGCCATATACGACACAAACACTTTGCTATTGTTTAAGGAAAGGCAGCTTGTGTCTACGGCTGCTCCTTCAGATCCTGCGACAATTGATTTTGAGGGCCTCAATCCAGACACAGGAGACTATGTGTGGATTGTCACTGTTCCGATAATACGTAAGTTTGTGACTAATAATGATCGGAGTGAAGTGAGGCATCAAAAAATCAGACTAACACTTGTGCGTGTCCCACTGACGTCTTCCGTGGCTGGACTTGGCATTAAGGTTTGGCAAGAAAGATAGTTCTATGTTTCGGCTGCTTGAAATGGTCTCGTTAACCATTTTGTTGCAGACTTGACTGAGGGAACCACTATGTGTTGGGCATGTGGATAATTCTCTTGCTGTTGATGTGGTTTGGTGGTTTGATTCAGGCATTGATAGTGTAGCATCGGAGTGATTACAATGATATCGCAGCGTGGCGGCCGTGTTGTAGCTACTTGTTTTTTGACGACGGCTCTCTTCTTCACGGCCATCGAGGCTCAGGCTGCAGACGCTGCAACTCCACAGAGCCAGGGCGGCAGTTCTGCGCCTCAAACTCCCCCAGCGCCTGAGCAAGTGCAGAGTGATGCATTGGCCCGCCTGACCTCGACATTTTTTGTTTC
>CAZBSB010000236.1:0-3566 GCA_964494535.1 uncultured Rhodospirillales bacterium | reverse complement strand
CGTCGTGGCCTGCAAATCGGCCGTCAGGCCGGCGGCGGCATAATCATAGGACAAGGTATCCGTGCCGGCGCCGCCAGCCAGAATATCGTTGCCCCCACGACCGGTGATCAGATCGTCACCACCACCGCCAGACAGATTATTGGCAAAACTGTTACCACTCAACGTATCATTGCCCGTACCGGCAACGATATTCTCAACCTGCACCAGCCTGTCCGTCTTGCCACTACCGATGCTGGCATCGCTATAGCCAGCGATATCAATCGCCGCTAGATCAATGTCGATATTGCCGGGTTCGGCAGCATAATCCACTGTATCGCTGCCGGCGCCGCCGTCAATCGTATCGTTGCCGTCGGTGCGGATGATGAGATCATTGCCGGCACCGGCATTGACCGTATCCGCGTTCACGCCGCCCGATATTGTGTCGGCACTGAACCCAGTGACTATATCGTTGCGCCCAATGCCGCCGTAAACGGTGACGCCGCCGTCACCACCGATGATTTTGTTATCATTGGGATTGGTGGCCAGCACCCAGCCAGGGTTGCCGAGAATGTCGGTATAATTATAGTCGTCGGCTGACGTGACCTCGCGCACCGCGATCGTCTTATCAACTTCAAAGCCCAGCGTCGTCAGCGGCGGCGCGGGTAGGCGCGACGCGGGATCGAACTGCGCCGTCGCGACGATGGTGATAGAGAAAATTTGCGGCGTGAGGTCGGTATAAGATATAGTGATGTCAATATCGCCGCGCTGATTGAGGGATGGGTTGGTCAGCACATAGCCTTGGCGAACAGGGTCATAAGTCGCACCGACGAGCGTGAAGCCTGCTGGCAGGCCGGTGATCAACACATCCGTGACCTTGAAGCCATTCGGCAGGTTGGGCGAGACTTCCAACACACGGCTCATCATCGTCGCGGAGAATTTGGTGGGATCGTCGGCATAGATCACAGTCGGTGACGAAACGCTGGCGCGGTCAATCTGCTCCGTGGAAAATTGCGCGACGTTGCTGGGGTTGAAACTCGAGAGCGCGGAACCGCCGCCGCCATACACGATATACTGGCTGCCGGTCACTTGCTCCCGCGCTGCGACTTGCAGCAAGCGCGCGTCGAAGTCGAAGGTTGTGCGGACGGTGCCGAAACCATCTGAGTCCGGCAGGCTGGTTTTCGGCGCCGATGACGGCGGCACATAAGCTGGCAGCGCCGGCCGACCAATGGCGTTGGTCAGCAAGTCTTCGCGCGCGGCCAGCAATTCTTCGGGATCATAACTGCCGGCTTCGGCCGGCGCGCCCTGGCTTTCCGGCTGCGCGATGATGATCAGCTGCTCCGGCGGCGCCGGGCTATCTTCATCCGTGGCGCGGCGCTGCGCGTCTTTATATTGTTTGTCATCCAGCGCGTTGATGTCCAAGCTGGTGAAGGAGACAAAATCCTTCTCCGTCAAATTGACGACGATGCCGACCTTGGCCAGCAGCGCTTCGTTGGTGACGGGCGTATCGCTGAAATAAAAATCCGGCGCTTCATTTGAAGAGAACAGAAACAGCCCCAGACCGGGCATGATCAATTTCTGGCCGGTTTCCACCACGGTGAAAATGACGTCAGCGCCGAGGATATCCACCTTGATCTGCTCAAACGCCACGCCTTGAATCTTGACCGTATCGTGCGGCCGCACATGCACGGTCTGTACGCTGCTGCTGTCACTCGCCAGTGAAACGCGCACGACCGCGCCCTCCGCTCCCGGGGCGGATGGTTTTACCGATGCGACAACGGGCGCCGGCGCCGACTGTGGCTGGCTTTCGGCCATGCTTGATCCTCGGTTCTTCCGCAGCGCGGAAATACCCGACGATTTTGGGCATTTGCCATTAAGAATAAGCTAATAACCGGCACAAGCAGCACCGTTACATTAACCAAACCTTTGCAGATTACGCAGCAGAATGCGGGCTTGAGGCAGACCGCCTGTGGCGCGGCTTTACCATGGTTCAGCATAGTCAAGGCATTTTACCCAAGCGTCGAAGGATATTGAGGCTTTCATGACCGAGACCAAACCGCCCGAAGATGGCACCCCCATCAAGCAGCGTTACGGCGAGATCAGTACGCGCTTTTTTGATTACGTCACGCCGCTGATGCTGGTGACAACCGGCGCCTTGCTGTATCTGGTCGTCAGCCATTACGAAGTGATCAAGGGCTATTATATGCACGGGCCCGTGCTGAATTCGCTGATGCTGGTCATCGTCACCGTCGGCCTCACCATGGCCTATAGCAACAATATCAGCGTCTATAAGACGGCGCGCTTCCTGCACCGGCTGGACGGGCTAGCGAATCGCGGCGGCGTCACGGACAACGAAGTGCACAAGCTGCGCGTGGCTTTGGAAAAAGAAGCACATCTACTCAGCATGGCCAATTTCAGCGCGCTGATCGGCAATCTGCCGGCTTTCAGCCATCTCAACATCACGGACAACGATGCGCGGCTGGTGAAATCGAAATTCGGCGCCCGCATGAGCCATGCGCGCACCAAGGTGAATTATTTCTGCGGCATTCTGGTCATGCTGGGGCTGATCGGCACGTTCTGGGGGTTGTTGGACACCATCACATCGGTCGGCAAGGCCATGACGATGGTGTCCGACAATTTTGCCGCGCAGGCTAAGGCCGGCTCCGGCGCCGCGGAGATTGACATGGGCGGCTTCCTCGGCAGCATCAGCAAGCCGCTGGAAGGCATGGGCGTCGGCTTCTCGGCGTCGCTGTTTGGTCTTGCCGGTTCGTTGTTCCTTGGCTTCATCAATTATCTCTGCGGCTTCCCGCAAAACAAATTCGTGGAGCATTTCAGTCGCTGGCTGGATGATCGCATTCCCAGCCTGCCGAAGGGTTTGGCCGGCAAAGTGAAGGACGCGCGCGTGCCAGGCGGCGAGGATTTGAAGGCTTGGCTGGCCGGCTTTGTGTTTCTGGCCAACAAGACCAACCAGCGCATGGGGCAACTGTTCAACGCCTTCACGGAAGCGAACGCCAACACCAACCGCGCCATCCAGCACATGGAGAAGCTGGCGCTGCAGCAGCAGGCGGTGCTGAGCGCGATGGAAGACGGCAACCAGAAACTCGGCGGCCTGCATCTGGCGCTCAAGACTTTTGCCAGCGACATCGTGCCGTCGCATCTGGCGCTGCACAAAATCCGCGACAGCGTGGATCATCTGTCGCAGTCCATCAGCAGCCAGGCCAGCGCGCAGCAGAGCATGATGACGACGCAGATGGATCATCTGGTGTCCATGTTCAGCCAGGTGCAGCAGCATACGGCCGGCTTTGCCCAGCTTGGCGAAGTGCAAAGCGGCCTGCTGCAGGAAGTGCGGAACCTGAAGCAGCTGCCGCCGCCGCTGAGCGACGGCCGGCCAGACACCCACGCAATTTCCAGCCTGGTCACACAGGTCAATCAACTGCTGGCCGAGATGCACCAGAATGGCGAAGACCAGCTGCTGCGCCTGTTCGAGCAAGGCAGCCAGCCGACCGCCGCGGGGCCGGATAAAGCCTAGGGAGTCGCTCCGCCATGCACGCGAATGACGAAGGCAACCTCGACGACGTGGCCATGCCCGG
>CAZBSB010000235.1:0-3570 GCA_964494535.1 uncultured Rhodospirillales bacterium | reverse complement strand
GGCGGCGGCGCCAGTCTGCCCCACGTGCTGGCCGGCCTGCCACATGACCCCTTGCTGGCGCAATGCTGCATTGATCTGGGACGCGAGGCCGGCAATACCGTGGGCAACGCCCATGAAAGCCTGCTGTGGCTGGAGGAAAAGAAATTCTCGCGCATCATCTTGGTCACCGCGCATTATCATCTGCGCCGCAGTCTACTGGAATTCCGCCTGCTGGCGCCGGACGCGCTGGAGATCATTCCCTATCCTGTCACCACGGCGCGCGTGCAAATCTCCGGCTGGTGGCAGCGGCCGCGCACCGCCTTGCTGTTGCTCACAGAATATTCCAAATTGCTGATCGCCACCCTGCGTTATGGATTGAGCCGCCTGTCATGATTCCCCTGCGTTTTGCGACTTACCAAGTCTTGTTCTTCTGCTGGAATCTGGGGCTAGCGTTGACCTGCCTGTGGGTGCTGGCGCTGCCGCGCAGCTTCATGTTCCGCTTCGTGCGCTTTTATCTGGGGGGCATCAATATCCTGATGAAATATGTGGCCGGCACGGATTATCGCCTCGTCGGGCACGAAAACCTGCCGGCCACGCCCTGCATCATCGCCGCCAAGCATCTCTCGCCCTGGGAAACCATGGTGTTGCCGTTGCTGGGGCGGTCGCCCGCCATCGTGCTGAAGCAGGAATTGATGCGGATACCGCTGTGGGGCTGGTATGCCTGGAAATACGGCAATGTGCCAGTGGACCGGGGCGCTGGATCGCGCGCCATGGTGAAAATGATGAAGGATGCGCGCGCCGTCATCGCCGCCGGCCGCGACGTGCTGATTTTCCCGCAAGGCACCCGCCTGGAGTTGGGCGAGTGGAAGCCCTACAAAATCGGCACTGCCGCCATGTATGCGGCGCTCAACGTACCGGTGGTGCCGGTGGCGATTGACTCCGGCCTGTTCTGGAGCCGCAACGGCAAATTGCAGCGCACCGGCACCATCACGGTGGAATTTCTGCCGCCCATTCCGCCCGGCCTACCGCGCGAGGCGATGATGGCACAATTGCAAAGCGCTGTTGAAGGCGCCACCAACCGGCTGGTGGCGGCGGGCGGTGGCCCTACGGCGCTGATTCCGGCGGAAGCGGCAAGCTGAAGGCGGCGAAATATTTGACGCGTTTGGGTTATGTTGACGCGCCGGTTACCACCACGCGGCGGATGGCGGTTTCCAGCAGGCGCGGCGTGATTTGGCGCGCTGGAATTTCCTTCTGCAATTGCCGGTAACGCGCCGCCGTCTGGCACAGCGCGACAATGTCTTCAATCTCCGCCGGGTTGCGCGCCGCCTGCAGCACGCGGTTGACAAAATCTTCCGCCGTCATGTCCTTCAACTCATCGCCGCCGGCCAGCGCCGCTTGCAGATAATGCTGCGCCACGGCTTGCAGCATGGCCACTGCCTCCGGCAAGAGCGGCGCGTGCTGCGCGGGCGGCACGGCCGTGCCCGGCATGGGCAGGACGATGCCGAACAGATTGTCAATCTCGTTGCCCGGTGCATACTGAATGGCTGTGCCGATGACCAGGATATTGGCGCGTTCCGTCGCTGTTTCAATCAGCGCGTCAAGCTCGGTCAGCAGTTCTTCATCTTCGCGCGGGTCAATCAAATCGAGGCGTGGCAGCAGCAGCATGAGTTTAGCGTCGCCGCTGCGCTGCACCAGGCTTTTGGCTTTCACCAACGCATCGGCATTGCGCGGATTATGCACAGTGACCAGCCGATCCATACCAGCAAGTTGGGCAATGCGTTTGGCTAGCGCCTTCTTGCCGCTGAGCGGCGCGCCGATGATCAAAATCTCGTTGCCGGCGCGCAGACCGGCATAGGCCGCCGGCTGCCGCGCCCGGTCAATCAAATCGGCGATATCTTGCAACAGCGCGTCGCAGCCTGCCAGCGTCACCGGCAGTTCCGCCACCGCTTCCACTTCCAGGCTCAGCGCGATGCGTTCGCGCTTTTTGGCTTGTTCGATCAAAAATTCGATCAGCACCGGCAGCGCCGCCACGGCGCCGATAACGCCGGTGAGCAGCACCAGCTGTTCGCTGATAAAGGAGAGGTTTGATTCGTCCATGATTTCCAGCCCTTGCGCTTACTATCTAACCACAATTATGAGGCTTTCGTTAAATCGTTAACCCCCTGAATCGCGCCACAATTCTTCATGGCTTCGCCATGATTGCGCCACAAGCGGTGCCTAGCTTTAGGTTGTGCGCGGAGTTTACGCGCTCATGAACGGAGGAACCCCATGCGTCGCACTGCCTTGTTTGCTCTCGCCGCCATCCTTGCCGTGCCGGCGCTGCCGGCCAAGGCGGAAAGCGGCATTGATGTTGGCACAATCGTCGGCGCCGGCTTGGGCGGCCTGATCGGCAACCAGATCGGCAAAGGCACCGGCAAGACCGTGGCCACCGTCGCCGGCGTCATTCTGGGCGGCGTGGTGGGGCATGGCGTGGATCAGAACTGGGACAATGGCTATCGCCGCACCAGCTATCAGACACCCACGCGCTATTACCAGCCGCAGCCGGTCTATTACCAAAGCCATCGCCCCTATTATACGCAACAGCAACCGAACGTGATTTACCAGCGCACGGTGGTGGTGGATGATGACGACGGTTATCATCGTCGCGGCCGTGGCCATTACAAGCATCACCGCAAGCATGGCAACCGTTCAATCCAGGATATTCAGCGCCCCGCGCTGTATGACAACAACGACGGTTATTATCAGTCAGCCAACTACCAGCCGCAAGCTAGCCGCTACTGCCGCGAATATACCGACCGCGTGCAAGTGGGCGGCCGCTGGCGGGAGAGTTATGGCACTGCCTGTCTGCAGCCGGACGGCAGCTGGCAAGTCGTTAACTAGGCTGCCCACGCCTTTCAGCCCCGCCATGGCCGGATGAACGCCATGGCGGGGTTTTCTTTTGCGCCGCCGCCGCTTATACCCCAGGCATGACGGAATGGCGCCGCACTGATTTTGACTTCGTCCTGCCGCCGGCCTTGATCGCCCAGGAACCGGCACGGCCGCGCGAAGCAGCGCGGCTGCTGCAGGTGCAGAGCGCGGCGCTGGCCGACCATTATATCCGTGACTTGCCGGCACTGCTCCAACCTGGCGACTTGCTGGTCACCAATGATACACGCGTCATCCCCGCCCGGCTCTATGGGCTGCGTGGCGCCGTGACGGTTGAAATTCTGTTGCACCAGACGCTCGGTGCCGGCATGTGGCGCGCCTTCGCCCGACCGGGTAAAAGGCTGCGCGCGGGTGACACTGTGCAATTCGCGCCGGACTTTGCCGCGAAGGTGCTGGAGAAGCTGCCGGACGGGCAAGTCACGCTGGACTTTTCCTGCGCGGCAATAGAACTCCAGCAACGCCTGGAACGGCATGGCGTGAAACTGGCCGGCGTGGAACTGGACCTGGCGGCGATGCTCGCGCGCAAAGAACAGGTCGTGTCGATCAACACGAAGGGGATCGAAGCGCTGTTCAAAAAACACAAGATCGCGCGCTTTGAAGGCGTGGGACGATTCACGCAGCCAGGGCTCGTGGAGGTTGAGGGACCGAACGGCAAGTGGTCGCTCA
>CAZBSB010000234.1:0-3571 GCA_964494535.1 uncultured Rhodospirillales bacterium | reverse complement strand
TTCCTGTCCGGCTACACCGCCCGCGTGGCCGGCACCGAGCGCGGCGTGACCGAGCCGCAGGCCACCTTCTCCACCTGCTTCGGCGCCCCCTTCATGCCGCGCGCTCCGGGCGTCTATGCCAAATTGCTGGGCGAAAAGATCGCGCGCCACAATGTGCAATGCTGGCTGGTGAATACCGGCTGGGCAGGCGGCGGACCGGACGTGGGCAAACGGATGCCCATCAACGTGACGCGCACGCTCATCCGCGCCATCTTCTCCGGCGAACTGGCCAAGGCCGAGTTCATGGATGACGGGATTTTCGGCCTGCAGATTCCCGCCGCGGTGGCCGGCGCGCCGGCGGAATTGCTGCAGCCCATCCTCTCCTGGCAAGACCAAGACGCCTATCGCGCCACGGCGCGCAAACTGGCCGGGTTGTTTGCTGAGAATTTCAAGAAGTTTGAAAATCAGGTGGATGACAAGGTGAAGGCGGCGATGATGCGGGGTGCCTAGGTAGCCATCATACCACCTTGCACGATGCTCCCTAGGACGCTGCCCAGGCCTATGTTAGGCTTAAAGAAGCTATTATCCTCTTGGACTGGCTTAGAATGCTTCCGGCATCAATTCAGGATATGTCATCGCTTGTGCATTTTGCGCAACCACCGCACAATAACCCTGACAGTGTATTGAACGCACTGACTGCCTTAGCATCTGCACATGACGATCGCTCATGTCGCGCTGCATATAACGAAATGCTGTATGCCGTTGGCAACAGCCATGCTGGAACATATTACCCTGTTGTATTGGGGCTTCTTCCGTTCTGGAAATCACTAGTATCGTCCGGCAACGTATGGACACAGCATTGTGTATTAGAGGTGCTGATAGACTTATGTGGTTCTTTCACACCAGAACCTGGGTATGAGTGTTTCAACGCTCAGTCTGTTACAAGTCTCTTACTTTCCGAAGTTCACGAATGGTTATCTCTAGTTTCAGATATCGCCAAGAATGCCGGTATAAGCCAACCCTCTGCAGCGACACTGCTCGACACTTTGCAAAACTGCAAAAAAGCCGGTTACACTCGCTAAGAGACAAAAAACCGTATTATCCAAGCAGGAAAAAGGAAACCAACCCCATCTATGTCCGAAGCAGCTTTGTTCAAAGCTCAACTTGGTGCCTGCTGGCAGCAGGTGCATCCTGATATTCAGGCGCGGTTTGATGCCGACCCGCTGCCGGGGCAGCCGATTTATTATGACGGCTGCATGACACGCGTGGAATGCTCGCGCCTCGGCGCCGCGCTGGCTTGGGTAAGCGGCCTCTTCACCACCGGCGCGCTCTGCCCCTGGCGCGGCATGGACGTGCCGGCCTTCATCACCGTCTATAAAGAACCAGGCTGCGACGATATTCTGAAATTGCGGCGCTATGAATTTCCCGGCGGCCGCAGCTACCTCTTCCGTTCCCGGATGCATGCCGCGGCAAACGGCGAATTGCTGGAATTCGTGGGCGGCGGCATGGGCATGCGCGTGACGGTGCAGGAGCGCAACGGCGCGCTGTTCTTCACCAATGGCGGCTATTTTATCGGCACCAAAGCCTGGCAAATCAGGCTGCCCGCCCTGCTCTCCCCCGGCAAGGTCGAACTCACCCACGCCAACCTAAGCCGCGACCGCTTCACCATCTCCATCCGCATCACCCATCCCTGGTTCGGTGTGTTGTATGAGCAGGAAGGTGAGTTTCAACGGCGGATAGCTGAGCATGCGCTAAGGCTGTTTAACTGGCGCCCTGGACTGAAAACTGTCTATCTCGTTCACGCTGTGCGATGCTACAGCACATTGTCACTCACGTTTGCCAAAAAACAAGTTGAAAGCTTTCTTAGCGGAGAAAAGGTCGTGCTTTACTTCATGTCTGAAGCTCAAAAAAATGACTTTAAAAGAGAAGCCTTTATGCTTGGAGTTGATGTGGTCGAAGTTAAGCCACCACCAAACATAAACTAAGAAGCCAACCATCGTCAGCGCAATAACGACAATCCATATCACGCATCCCTGGTTCGGCGTGTTGCACGAACAGGTAGAGATATCTACACATTGCAGGAGTTCGAGAGACTTGTTTCAAGTTTCCGTCACACCACCTTTGCTAGAAAACTCAGTATGCTTGCTTATGCGTCTCTTATAAAAGAGATGAAAGACCCAAGCAGCAGGTATGGAGAGGCCACCACCAAGATAAGCAGCGTTATGCATATAACCCGCGCAAAGAAAATTGCGCGGTTCTTGTAGACCACGCAGTATATACCAGTTTTGGTAATCACCTGGATCAAGATAGTTTGCGGTTATGGCAAAGCCGTAAGCTAGGCCAGCCAGCGCAAAAGCCATCGTCAACCCGACAATCAGACCTATCGACAGCGTTAAAGCGCGGCGCATTTGTTCTGGTGTCGGATGAATATAGCCGACAAGACCTGTCAGAATGCCAAGCGGAACTCCCATCCACCACGAAGCCAGAACCCCAACCACGGAGACGCGGATACGCTCAGGAATTGTGGAATCAGCGAGCATAAACTGCACGAATTTCAGCTTGGTAAAATATTCGCTTGAGACGGAATAGCTGATCTGATCATGCACGGCACCGAAAAGCCCGGCGACGATCAGGGAGCGTACAACGAACGTAAAGAAGACTTGTCCCTTACGCATAGGGAAACCTATTTGCCTTGAAGGCTTTCAGACAGAATATTTTTTGGGCGCTCAACTGTCCACCCGTTCGTTTTGCACTGCTTGCATGACAAAACGGCGCCTCCTTGCGAAGGCGCCGTTCTTGTTCAAGAAAACACCGAGCGTTTACGACGCCTGCTTGTGGCCGATATCCTCGCCGGTTTTTTGATCCACCGACTTCATGGACAGTTTGACCTTGCCGCGGTCGTCCACGCCCAGCACTTTGACGCGGACTTCGTCGCCGACATTGACGACATCCGTGACCTTGCCGACGCGCTGGTTGGCCATTTCCGAGATATGCACCAACCCGTCCTTGGAGCCGAGGAAATTGACGAATGCGCCGAAATCCACCGTCTTCACGACCTTGCCGACATAGACATGGCCGACTTCCGGCTCCGCGACGATGCCCTTGATCCAGTTGACCGCCGCCTCGCCCGCCTTGGCGTCCACCGCCGCGACGCGCACCGTGCCGTCATCCTCGATATCCACTTTCGCGCCGGTCGTTTCGCAAATTTCGCGGATGACCTTGCCGCCGGTGCCGATGATTTCGCGGATCTTGTCCTTCGGCACGCTGAAGCTGGTGATGCGCGGCGCGTTTTGGTTCACGCCTTCACGTCCCGCGGTCAGCGCCTTGGCCATCTCGCCGAGAATATGCAAGCGGCCGTCCTTGGCTTGCGCCAAAGCTATCCGCATGATCTCCTCGGTAATCGAAGTGATCTTGATGTCCATCTGCAGCGCGGTCACACCCTGTTCGGTGCCCGCCACCTTGAAGTCCATGTCGCCGAGGTGGTCTTCGTCGCCCAGAATGTCGGACAGCACCGCGAAGCCGCTCTTTTCCTTGATGAGCCCCATGGCGATGCCCGCCACCGGCCGCCCCAGCGGCACACCGGCATCCATCA
>CAZBSB010000233.1:0-3590 GCA_964494535.1 uncultured Rhodospirillales bacterium | reverse complement strand
CTTTGTCGCCGTCATGCGCAGCTTTATGGTCTTGCGCCGAGGCAAAAGGCACGGCCTTCATACAGTCGCACAGCGCGAAGAAACTCACTTCCTGCCCTGACAAAAACTCCTCAATCACCACCTTGTGGCCGGCACTACCGAATTTCTTGCCTTGCATCGCTTCCGTCACCGCCTGCTCGGCCTCGGCCACGGTCTGCGCCACAGTCACGCCCTTGCCGGCGGCCAGCCCATCGGTCTTGATAACAATCGGTGCGCCCTGTACGCGCACATAATCCAGCGCGGCCTTCATATCTGTGAAGGTCTTGTATTTCGCCGTCGGCACACCGGCGCGGGCGCATAAGTCTTTCATGAAGGCTTTGGAGCCTTCAATCTGCGCTGCAAGTTGTCTAGGACCGAAGGCCTTGATGTTCATGCGTTGCAACGAGTCCACCAACCCGGAAACCAGCGGCCCTTCCGGACCGATGATCACGAAATCAATCTTCTCCTTGCGGCAAAAATCAATCACGGCTTCATCGTCGGATTCACGCACATTCACGCACGTGGCCACGGCGGCGATGCCCGGATTGCCGGGCGCGCAGAACAGCGCCGTGCAGTCCGGCGATTGCTTGAGTTTCCAGCACAGCGCATGTTCCCGCCCGCCGCTGCCGATGACCAAGACACGCATGGTATTACTCCGTAAAACCCAATATGCTGGTTGCATGACCCAGCCTGTTGAAACCCGTCTTATAGACCAACTGCCCGCCGGCAGCAATCTGCCGGAATTCACGGTCAGCGAAATTTCTCGCCAGCTAAAATTGACGGTGGAGGAGCATTTCGGCCATGTCCGGGTGCGCGGCGAGATTGGGGAATGCAAATACCACAGCAACGGCCATATCTATCTGAGCCTGCGGGATGAAACCAACGTCCTGGCCGCCGTGGTCTGGAAGGGTAGCACCGGGCGGGTGGGGCTGAAGCCGGAAATCGGCATGGACGTTGTCTGCACCGGCCGCCTAACCATTTATGCCGGCCAGTCCAAATATCAGCTGGTGATCGAGCAAATGGCGCTAGCGGGTGAAGGCGCGCTGCTGAAATTGATCGAGGATCGCAAGAAGCGGCTAGCGGCGGAAGGCTTGTTCGCGGCGGAACGCAAGCGCGCCCTGCCCTTTTTGCCTGGGCGCATCGGCGTCATCACCTCGCCGACCGGCGCCGTCATCCGCGATATTCTGCACCGGGTGCGGGAGCGGTTTCCGTGCCACGTCATCGTCTGGCCGGTGGCCGTGCAGGGCGCGGGCGCGGCGGAGCAGGTGGCGGCGGCGATTGCCGGCTTCAACGCCCTGCCCGCCGACCATCCGCTGCGGCCGGATGTGCTGATCGTGGCACGCGGCGGCGGCTCGCTGGAAGATTTGATGGCCTTCAACGAGGAAAACGTGGTGCGCGCCGCAGCCGCCAGCGCCATCCCGCTCATTTCCGCCGTGGGGCATGAGACGGATACGACGCTGATTGATTACGCTGCCGACCGCCGCGCTCCCACGCCCACGGCGGCGGCGGAAATGGCCGTGCCGGTGCGCGCCGATCTGCTGACGCAAACGGCAGGCCTGTCCGGCCGGTTGGAGCAAGCGTGGCAGCAAGGCTGGCGACAACGCCAGGAGCGCGTGACCTTGCTGGCGCGCAGCCTGGGCGACCCGCGCCGGCTGCTGGAGCCATTATGGCAGCGGCTGGATGATCGCGCAGCGCGGTTGGAAACAGGGATGCGCCAGCTGGTGGCGCTGCGCCTGGCGCGGTTGCAAACGCTGGGTAGCCGCCTGCCCCACCCCCGCGAATGGCTGAAGTTGGCGGAACAAAAACTGTTAAACGAAACGCGGGCGCTGAACGCCGCTTTGCAACGCCATGTGCAGCGCATCGGAGAACAGCAACGCCGCCTGCCGGAACTCGCGGCGCGCCTGCAGCGGGCTTATGCGCTGCGGTTGGATAGCGCCGACAAGCGGCTGCAGAGCCTCGGGCAATTGCTGGTCAGCTTCTCCCCGCAAGGCGTCCTGCAGCGCGGCTATGCCCTGGTGCGCGGCGTGGATGGCTCCCTAGTCACCAGCGCCGCCAGCGCCAAGACCCAGCAAGCCGTCACGCTGCTCTTCCACGACGGCGAAACCCCGGCGCAGATTGGCAAGATAAAAAAGCAGGGGGAGTTGTTTTGATGGCAACGTCTGGCTTTAATTCTTTAGTGTAAACCACGTTGGAAATTGTGAAAATCTGTCCGGTTCTTTTTGGTAGTTAATGACAAAAAGTTTTAGCCTGTTTGCGGCGATGAATTTGTCAACTTCCTCGACCACCAAAGGCCAATCCGGGCTGTAATCATCACCAGCAAAGATGCCGCCTGGCTTTAATTTTGGGAACCAATCTCGAAACGTCTGGCCTTGCTCTTCTCCCGTATGGGCATAGCCATCAACATAAACAAAATCGAAATACTCGTCTGGGAATAGCGTCAAAGCCTCGTCGAAACGCATTCGTAATACGGTGTTTCATGCCCTGAATGGGTCAAGCCGCCGAATAGCAGTTTTGTATTCTTCCGTGTCGTGGCCTCTATCTCCAGCCCACATATCTATGCTGTAGAGATAATCTAAGGATGATCTCTTGAGCATCCTCTCGGAATAGCCGCCTTCCGCCACACCTAACTCAACACCGATACCGCCCGGTGCAAGAATTTCGGCAATATCATCACGGCGCGTAAACGTCGCAACAAGTTGTTCAAGGTTGGTTTTGATCATTGATATCGGCATCCGCAAATTGTGCTACTATTCCGACTGCTAATATTGAAGTAATTTAAGCACAAGTCCAGCAACCTAGCCCGCGTGGATATAAAATGTGCCAGAAACTCAAATGCAGTTTGCTGAAGCTGCTAACGCGGTCGGCGGTGTTATGTTCTCTTGCTCTGCCGTTTCCGCCCCCCGCCCATGCATGCAGTTTTCCTAGTATGGGTGCAAGCACCGAATATTTTTTTAAGGCGGCAAAATCGGCTTTTGTCGCGCACGTCACGAAAACCGAAGAAAAGTTTATGCATAACCCCCAAAAGCCGTATGAGCAAAATGCATATCTTGAAGCTACATTTGAGGTCATTGAAGTCTTAAAAGGCACGCCGCCAGCAAGCGGAATTGTTCACGATCTCGTGCTAGACATTGGTAATTGCAGCATCGGGCTGACTGCAGGCCAAAATTATCTATTTATGCCGGGTGAGAACATGACTAGTGATAAACAACAACTATCTGATAACGGCTTTTCAGAGCATAATTACGTTGGTTTGCCCACAGGCTCCAGAATGCTTCCATACTTGATGGATAATAAAACCGTCGAATTGCTAAATAAACTCCGCACGCTGGCCAACAAGCCTGCACAAAAGCAAGACGCGGGCAAATAGCCATGCCCAAAACTTCATCCCACTTCGTTTGCCAGAGCTGCGGGGCGGCGTTTCCGAAATGGAACGGGCGTTGCGAGGCGTGCAATGCTTGGAACACGCTGATTGAGGAAACGGTGGCCGCCGCGCCGCCCAAAAGCCTGGGGCAAAGCGCGGGCAAGGCCGCTGGCAAAGGCGGCAAGAGCCGGCTGGAATTCGTTGACCTGGC
>CAZBSB010000232.1:0-3605 GCA_964494535.1 uncultured Rhodospirillales bacterium | reverse complement strand
TTCGAGCTGCGACGAACCACTGCTGCAGCGGGCGACACCGCGGCTGATTGCAACTCGACATGGCCGGCAGCGGTGGTCATCTCTGCCGCGTCTCCCTGCGGTCCGATCTTGTGCGGCGCCATGACCAGCGGCGCTAAATTATAGGATACTGCGGCAACCGCCACCGGCTCAGCTACCAGCACCGACGCGGGTGGTGCTTCAATTTCAGCGAGCGGCGCGGCTTCCAGCACCGGCAGGGCGGTGGGATTGGCGACAGGAAGCGGCTGCGGCGCCACCGGCTCCTGCTCAAACGCCATATCTTGGGGCGCCACAACGGCGCGATGCGCGCGATGCACACCCATATGCGCCACGCCGCCAATGACCACGGCGGCAACGCCGGCGAGGACGAGAGCCGTGAATTGCTCTGTCGCCTGGGCATTGTTCAATCGCAGATCAGAAATCAGTTTCAAGCGTTGCGTCCCTGTTGCGGTTCCAACCATGGACTTGGACACTACTTGCCCAAGACTTTGGCGGAAGATGGTAAAGCATGGGTTAACTGTCAACCCGTTTTTTTGCCGCTCGTTCTTCTATCACCATAATTCTTGCATGGCATTTTCGCAACACAAAAGACAACGCCTTGTAACATAATAATAATTAACGTGATGCCGCCCAACCATCCGCAGAATTATCCACAGGATACCCTAGGCAAAATTTTTCCTTACCCGACTCGAAATGGTGGCGGCAAGATGGCCGAAGCACAATCCCTTCGCGTCGTTCATAAACATTAACAACACCGGATTTACCTGAGCCATAATAATGATTGACTATAAATAAAATAAAATGACGAATACATTCAGTAAAACAGCGAAAATCTGTAATTGATATTACTTGTCATTACTTTTTCGCCGCCGCAACACCACATAAAAGGCGCCCTGGCCGCCATGAGCGGGTGAAGCCGGAAAAACCCAACGAATTGAGGCCTTAAGCGGCGGTTCCGCCAACCAGCGGGGCAAAGATGGCCGTAATACCTCGCCCATGCCCGTAATAATCAGTAATATTCGCTGGTCGCGCCGTTGCGCTTGGGCAATGAAAGCGGCCACAGCCTGATGCGCGGCCGCCGCGGCATGATGATGCAGGTCGAGTCGCGCCTCCGGCCGCACATCTCCGGCCTGCAGGCGCCGCCGCCATTGCGGATCATCCACGGCCATAGCCTGGTCGGTTGCCTGCCAATGGCTGGTGCCGGTTTCGGCCGGCGGCGCTGCTGCCGCTAGCCGACGCCAGATTTTTTTGCCGGCGCCGGCGGAGGTTTCCGGCACAGCCGGCGCGGTGAGTGCCAGACTGACGCGTGGTGCCACCGGTTTAACGGCAATCTTCTTGGGCGGCGAACGCCGCAGCGGCTTCACGCCGGCACGGTAGCGGCGCCAGCCGGCCAGGCCATCGCCTTCTTCCGCATCATCGCCCATCAGCCGCCGCTCCGGGTGGTAAGACGGTCAACGGCAAGAGCAGAAAATAGCCGCCCCGGCTTTGCATCACGCCGGCCAACGCGGCGGCGTGGTCGCCGCTGCCCCAATAAACATCGCCGCGCACGGCGCTTTTGATGGCGCCGCCGGTATCCTGCGCCAGATAAAGCCGCTGCAGCCGCCCACCCGCCGGATGCTCGGCATCCAGCCAGACGGGCGCGCCGAGCGGCACAAAGCGTTTGTCCACCGCCAGGCTGCGCTCTGGTGTTAGCACCACGCCTTGCGCGCCGGTGGGCGCTTCACCTAATTTGAAAAACACATAAGACGGATTTTGGTTGAGGATGACGTCTCGCTCCTGCGGATGCGCCGCCAGCCAGGCGCGGATGGCTTGCATGGTCACCACGCCGTCCGGAAAAGCGCCGCGCTCCTTCAGCACCTTGCCGATGGCGACATAAGGCCGGCCATTCTGGCCGGCGTAACCGATAGTCTCCGTGCTGCCATCCGGAAAGCGCAGGACGCCGGAGCCTTGCACCTGCAGGAAGAACGCGTCCACCGGATCAGCCGCCCAGGCCAGCACCGGCGCGTCCAGCGCCGCGCCGGTAATTGCGGCACGCGCCGGATAGGGCACGAAACGACTGCCTTCCACTCGACCGGTGAGTTTCTGCCCCTGCCATTCCGGCTTGAAGGCGCCGAGATCGGCCTGCAATAAATCACGCGGCATTCCATATAGCGGCGTTTGATAAACACCATCCCTTGTGCGGCTGGCTGCCAGCTCCGGCGCGTAATAGCCGGTGAAGAGGCCGGTGGCGCCTGTTTCACCCGTCACCTGCCAGGGGCGGAAATGTGCTTCCAAATAAGCGCGCAGGCCGGCATCTGTCGTCGGCAGCTTGGCGCAAGCCGCTTGCCAGGCCGGCTGGCGCATGACGACGCAGGAGCGCGCCAGCGCGCCACGCGCATCCCGGAAATCATCCTGCGCCCAACCCGGCAAATCCGCGAACGTCACCAGGTGATACGCAACCTCCGCTTGCCGGCCGACACAGCCCGAGAGTAAGGCGATGATGACGAGCAATATGGCAGACCGGAAGCACCTGTGATGCATGAACTGTTTCATGCCGGCAGATTATCAGCAGTTGGGTAGTGAGCAAATAAGAAGGAAGGGCCAGTTTCACCAATGAGCACAATTTGTACGTCGTCAGAATAAAATGGACACATAGGGGAATGGGCTAAGGTGATGTTCCGGCGCGTCTCCTGTGGTTGATTTAAGCTGCCGCTCTGGCGAAGTGCAACTGCTTTCGCAAAGCGATGGTCTGGTGTTTGATGGCCTGGCGCTGCTTGAGAATGGCCTGGCCGCGTCCGGTAGGAGAGCATGAACATTAGAAAGTTTTGCTGTTTGGCGTTTTCTATAATGCTTCGCCATAAGTCTGATTTTGGCGAAAGATAAGAAACTCCAAAGACTTTTTTTATGCCTGCCTTTTTCGAAACATACTCTGGTGACTTCAAAGCCGAATAGGCGACGATATAACCTATTAGTGAGAAGGTATCTGACCAAATTGACTGTTGAAATTTTTGTCTAATACAAAAGTGTGTAAAAATTTCAGTGGCAATTTCAGCATCAACACGATCATCAAAATTTGCATTCTGCAACACTCGAAAGCGTGATTGGATGCGTTCGCTTTCATAAGCTGTGATTTTATCGTCCAGTATTGGGGTGGTTCCATCACTCTGCGACGAATAGAAATAATTTTCTGAAGCGATCCGGTTTATATTGTCTAGAAAAATTTGATTGTGCCGATAGACATAAGCTTGCTGCTCTTTGCCTGACTGGCTAGGGCGCGAGAAGCCACGAAGCAACATTCTTGGAATGTAGTGCTGATTTTTCCCAGCCATTTAGATTCTATAGCAAGACTTGAAAGGCTCAACGACCTCCAAGCCATACCATAAAACTGCTTCCAGGTCGTCCTTAGCATTTCAATACTCACAATATAATTATTTTTACTTTGAAGGAGAAATTCATGCTCGTCCCCGTCGATTATAAGAAGTTTCAGGAATAGTTGAATGCGCTGGGGCCGGAACAGCCCTATACGGAGGCCGAGGCCGCCGAGGCGTTTTACAATCTGGTCGGCTTCGTCCGCGCGCTGATGGCGGCCGAAGCCGAGATATGCGGCC
>CAZBSB010000231.1:2478-3646 GCA_964494535.1 uncultured Rhodospirillales bacterium | reverse complement strand
TTCGCCGCGGCGCAGGCGCTCTATCTTGGCCGGATCGGGATCAATATTGACGACATGCACACCAAATTCGGCGAAGCAAGCCGCCGAAACCAGCCCGACATAACCAGCGCCGAGAATGACGATCCGCATCCGTCAGATCACGATTTTGCGCAGCGCCGCACGCACATCGCCGCCCATGATGGGGTGCGACAGCGCGAAAGCGACATTGGCCTCGATAAATCCGACCTTGTTGCCGCAGTCATAACGCGTGCCGTCAAAGCGCAGGCCGTGGAAATCCTGCTGATCCAGCAGGCGCGCCATGCTGTCGGTCAGCTGAATTTCGCCGCCGGCGCCGGTGCGCTTCTCTTCCAGGAAGCCGAAAATCTCGGGTTGCAGGATATAGCGGCCGATGACGGAGATATTGGAAGGCGCGTGCTTCGGCTCCGGTTTCTCCACCATGCCCTTGACCTTGACGAGCTTGCCGTCATCGCTTTCGGGGTCGAGAATGCCGTAACGGTTGGTCTGCTCGCGCGGCACATCCACCACCGCCAGCATATTGCCGCCCACTTTGTCATAGGCCTCAATCATCTGCTTCAAGCACGGCTTTTCCGCCAGCACCACGTCGTCAGCCAGCAGCACGGCAAACGGCTCATCGCCCACCAGATGGCGCGCGCACCACACGGCGTGCCCCAGCCCCAGCGCCTCGCGCTGACGGGTGAAGAACAACTGGCCGGATTCCATTTCCGTGGTCTTCAGCAGCGCCAGCTCCGCCTGCTTGTCGCGCATCTTCAGCACATGCTTGAGGTCGTTGTTGCTGTCGAAATGATCTTCAAGCGCGCCCTTGCCGCGGCTGGTCACGAAGATGAATTGCTCGATGCCGGCGGCGCGGGCTTCGTCCACCGCGTGCTGAATCAGCGGCCGGTCAACCAGCGTGAGCATTTCCTTGGGCATCGCCTTGGTGGCGGGCAGAAAGCGCGTGCCGAGACCCGCGACGGGAAAAACGGCCTTACGAACCGGCTTGTGCATGGTGGTATCCTTATAGGTTATTTGTCGTTCAAATCAGATTGCGCCGGGCGGTAGATCAAGAGCGTCTTTGACCGCTTCCGTTATCTCTTCCATCGAAAAAGGTTTGGCGATGACCCGATGCACCAAGGCATCCAGGTTATGCGCCCGCATCCGCTCCTGTGCA
>CAZBSB010000231.1:0-2468 GCA_964494535.1 uncultured Rhodospirillales bacterium | reverse complement strand
TCGCACCGCCTTTAAGGCCAGGGCAATGCCGTCCACATTCGGCATCACGATATCGGTAACCAAGACCGCGAAGCGCTCGTTAACCAATACGTCCAAAGCCTGCTGGCCATCATGCACAGCCGTCACCGCATAACCGGCGCCCTGCAGCGACCGGACGACGAATTCCCGCACGGACGGATTATCTTCCGCCACGAGAATGCGCGGCGCGTCGGGAGCGGGTGTTACATCAGTCATTGATAAATCCATAATCAAAATCAGCGATGGCTTTGTCGGGGTAGGGTTCCGTCACGGCAAAATCCCGCGCCTCCCCCGGCGGCAACTTGCTGCCGATACCCTTGACCCGCCATGTCAGCAAGACGCGCCCGTCAGCATCGGTAAATTCTTCGCCGGCATGATTCAAGGCCGTAATGTAAATCGTCGGCGGTTTCAGCGCCTTGCTGGAACGGTTAACGACCTGGCCGCTCAAGCACAACATGTCGCGGCCGGAAATCAGGCATTTTTCGGCCTTCTGCAGTTGCAGGTCAAAAGTCTCCACCGGCGGCGGCAGCATCATGCCCAAGGCAATATAGAATGTTTCCAAAAACACGAAGCGCGCCGCCAGTGCCTCGCGCCCCAGATAGCCGGTCAGCAAGGTCAAAAACAGCAGGAGCAAGGTGATAGCCCAGGCCAGGCGCTTGGGCAGACGCGGCCAGGATCGGGCGGCGCGATCCAGGGTCTGCCGGAAATTGTCGGACAGCGCCGGCGGCGGCGCAAAAGTCGGGTAGGCGATGTTGGCGGCGGCCAGCATAGCGGCAAAAGGCTGGTTTTCATCAAAACTTGGCGTGGCAGCTCCCGCCGCCTCGCCGCCGCTGTGCCAGACATGTTGACAGCGAGCGCAGCGCAGCCGGCGGCTGGCCGTCATGGCATCATCAGGCACCGCGAAACGGGTGGCGCAGGCAGGGCAAGACAGAATCATCGTCAAAACAGTGTGGCGGGTTTTACAGCGGGATGTTTTGCGGGTGTTGTCCAGAACCGAACATGCCATGCATAGCTTAACTTTGTGTTGCGCGCAATTCCGCCGCTTCGTTTCCCCCTCCGGTGAGCGCCTTTTGCATCGTGGCACAGGCTTGCGTATAGTCCCGGCATGACGGCACTCAGTCTGAACAATATCCATCTGCGCTACGCATCGGGGCCGGACATCCTGCGCGGCATTTCCTACGATTTCGCGCCAGGTAGTTTCCATTTCCTCACCGGCGCCAGCGGCGCCGGCAAATCGAGCCTGCTACGCCTGTGCTACCTGGCCGAACGCCCCAGCCAGGGCAGCGTGGTGTTGTTCGGCAAGCCCACGGAGCAGCTGCCACGCGACGAGCGGGCAAGGCTGCGGCGGCGCATCGGCGTAGTGTTCCAGGATTTTCAGTTGATTCCGCACCTTACGGCGGTGGAGAACGTCATGCTGCCCTTGCTGCTGCGTGGCGCCCGCAAAGCGCCGGCGGCCGAACACGCCCGTCACCTGCTGCATTGGACCGGCGCGATTGACCAGGAAGATGCCTATCCCGACCGGCTGTCCGGCGGCCAGCAGCAGCGGGTGGCGATTGCCCGCGCCGCCATCGGCCGCCCCAATTTGCTGTTCGCCGACGAGCCGACCGGCAATGTGGACGATGTTAGCGCCGAGAAAATCATGCATCTGTTTCATGAACTGCACCGACTGGGCACCACCATCATCGTGGCCACGCATAATCTGAAGCTGGTGGAGAAGCATGGCTGGCCTTGCCTGCGGCTGGCCGATGGCCTGTTGTTGCCCGTCAACGCCGCGCAGCAGGCGGCCGCATGATCAACGCCCGTATTGACCATGCGCTCATCCGCACGCCGGTGGCCTGGCCGCTCCGCATCATGACCGCCATCATTGTCTTTCTGGCCGGCATGGCGCTGATCAGCGCCTGGTCGCTGGCGCTGGGCGCGGCCAGACTCGACGCGGATTTGCGCGGCCAACTGACCATCGAGCTGCCGCCGAACGAAGACGGCACCCTCGCCACGGAAAAAACGGCCGCCTTGGTCGCCGCCCTGGAAAAATTGACGGGCGTGACAGCGGTCAAACCCTTGACCACTGAAGATGCCGCCCGCCTGCTGCGCCCTTGGCTGGGCGCGGAGACGACCGATACCGCCAAACTGACGCTGCTGCCCCTGCCGCAACTGATTGACGTGCAAGTCAGCGATGCAAAGGCTGTGACAGCTATATCCGCATTGCTCCGCAAGAAATTCGCCAACGCGACGCTGACGGATCATCAGGTCTGGCTGCAGGCTTTGGCGGACAAAGCGCGCCTGGCCGCCACGGCGCTGCTGGGTTTAGTCGGCATCATGCTGCTGGCCTTGTTCAGCACCGTGATTTTCGCCTGCCGCGCCGGGTTGAATGTCCAAAAGCCCACCGTAACGCTGCTGCATATTCTCGGCGCCACGGATGACCATATCTGCAACAAGATGCGGCGCTATGA
>CAZBSB010000230.1:0-3660 GCA_964494535.1 uncultured Rhodospirillales bacterium | reverse complement strand
GCTGATGCCCAGCAGCACACCGCCACGCGCGCCATAGGCCTCCACTTGGCGGGCTAAGACCTGCTCATAGCCGAAATCATTGCAGAGCGAGGTCACAATGGCATTGTCCGCGGACAATGCGATGCAGTGGTCACCACGCCGTTCTTTCAAAAACCGCCCCACCAGCTCACCGGCGATATGCATGGCATCGGCAGCCGAGCCGCCATTGCCGCAGACCAACAGCGGTTTATCCGCCCGAAACGCCGCGACGATAGCGGCCACGGCTTGCTCCACGCGGCCAGCCGCCGGCGTCGTCGCCATGGCGGCGATAAGATGGGCGGATTCCTGCAAATATTCGGTCAGATTTTTCATCGGCGAATCGCTATCCTGAGCATAGACTTGAAACTGTCATGCCCACGGCCAAACCACAAGCCAATGCGTCTTACGTGTCAACGCAAGACGCAGTTTATCCTGCGCAAAGATACCATGTACCATGCGAAATGCGTCGCACACTCGTTAGGAAACTAGAGAATTTATTGCACTCACGCCATAATGGGCATAGTGGCTCCCCGGGACGGGCTCGAACCGCCGACCCGGTGATTAACAGTCACCTGCTCTACCGACTGAGCTACCGGGGAATAGCACTAAAAAAACAGGCTGCCCACGGCAGCCGGAATTATCTCTAACGATTCATCCTAGGCGTTGCAAGCGAAATCACTACAACCTGCACTGGTGATTTCGGTAAACAGGCTTAGATTTGCAAGGCATAGACCCGGCAAGTAAAATCATCTAAGGGGTAGGCGAGTGCGGGCATGGTGGAACCGGTAGACGCAACGGACTTAAAATCCGTCGGGCGCAAGCCCATGGGGGTTCAAGTCCCCCTGCCCGCACCAGAACAAGTCTTTGCTTTATTCCCATCAGGAAAACTATAGGCGAACCTTCCCGGCAGACCCCCAAGCCTCGTCTACCTGCGCCATGTATTATGCGGCACAGCGGGTGTAAAAAGGAGGGGCGCCCTGATGAGGTTCAAGACCGAGTCCAACTGGATTATTCACGACCTACTCCATAGCAACTTTCAAATGAGGCTGACTGCAACGACTTGTCATGCTGGCCGCCCTCAAAACTTCGCAATTGCGTTCACAAAGACGCCGCGGCTGTTATAGTCCAGGTCGGTCAGATCGTCCGAGAAGTCGCTGAAATTGTAGCCAACGCCGATTTTGACGTTCTCGTTGATGTGCCGATAAAGCCCCAGCAGCGCGCCGAATTTGGCGTCCTTGGCTTCTTGTGCATCCAAATAGCGCAACTCGCCCATCACATCCCAGGCGTGCAGCACATGATAATCGGCGCGCCCCACCGCCAACCAGGCCTGGCTGCTGAACCATTGCGGTTCAGCGACGTTATTATCCCGGATCATGCCGATGCGATAGCCGAACTTACCGCCGAGCGCGAGGCGCGGCGTGAGGTCATAAATCGCGTCCACCGCCAGCACATGGCTGCGCTGCTCATAGCCCTGGATTCGCGACTGCCCATCCGCCCCCACCTGGCCGGGGCTGCCCTGGTCATCCAGATAGGTGTATTTGAACAAGGCATTGAGCCGATCATTCTCCACCGGCCGATAGGCGTAGCCAAGTTTCAGTTCCGTGAAATCGGCATTCAGCGTCCCGCTCAAGCCGGATTCGCTGAGCGCGAAATTGAAGCTGCCGAGGAAACGCCAATCGGGCGTGGTCTGATAGGACAGATTATTTCGCACCAACCATGACGTGCGCTCACCAATCTGGTTGCCATATTCGTCGCGCCACTCGAAGCTGCCGGCATATTTCAGCTTCTCGCGGTGATAACCGGTGGACAGCGACACGGCATTGCGCAGGAAATCGCCACTGCCGGGGTCGCTAATCGTGCCGCGCTCGAAGCGTCCGCCCCAGTTCCAATGATCATTCGCCGCCAAGTCGAGGCCAAAGGAGTGAATGAGTCCAGACGGTCCCTTGTCAATCGTCTGCCGTCGCTGCTCCGCGAACACCGAAACGCTGTCCGTGTAGCGCGACTTGCCGCCCACCGCGAAATTGCTCTGCCGGCCGCGATAGCCATTGTCAGTACGGTCGGTGTCCAGCACATAATTGGTGTAATAGGTCGTGCGGTCGGAAACGCGATATTCCGCGCCGGCTTTGCCGCCCCAGCCGCCATCGCCCGCCGTCGCCTCGCCATTCAACGAGACGCGGTCATTGAGATCATAACGCCCGCCGATGCCACCACGATTATTGGGGTCGCGGTCACTGTCACGGTGCAAAGTCGCCTGCGCCAGACCATAAATCTCATAATCTTTTTTCGTGCCATCCGCATGAAGCGGGGCATGAAGCAGCTTGATCGCGCCATCGGTGCGCCCACCGGTTTCGGCCAAAATCTCGCTATTGCCCGCGGCCAGATTGGTTTCCCGCTCATCATGCCGCACGGCGGCGGAGAACGTGTATTCCTTGGTTAGTTTGTAATCCGCGCCCAACTCGCCGCTCTTGGTGCTTCCCGTCGTCTGCGCTTCCTTGATGTCAGCCTTGGCGTTCAGGTTCAGCCGGTCATTAAGCGGCACCGCCGCTGTCAGGCCGGTTTGGGTGATGCCTTCATTGGTCAGCTGCCCGGGCGCCGAATAGCCATTCTCGCGCCGCAAGAAATAGGCGCCGACGCGCCCCTGCGAGCCTTCCAACACTTCTGCCAGGTCAAGGCCGGTTTCCGCGCGCCAGGCATAGGCCTCGATATTCGGCTCATGCGTCTGCGGCAGCGGATTAAAATTGAAGCCGCCATTGGGCGAAGATTGCGCCCCCGTCCCCGCCCCTTCGGAGCGCCCCATTTCCAACTTCAAATAAGTTCCCGGCGCATAGCGCAGCGTGGCATCCGCGCCCACTAATTTCTGATCCGTGCCGGCGCCGCTCTGCTCATAGCCGGTGACGCCAACGCGGATATTGTCGGTCACCCAATGGCTGGCACGCCCACCCTTCGTCCAATTCTCGATGGCGGACACCGTCGGCGCATATTCGTAACTCGTCACCAAATAGGCCGGATTGCCCGAGTTTGCGCCGATTTTCACCAGTGTGCTGCCATCCGCGGTGGAAGACAACGGCTCGCGCAGCATCACGCGGCCTTGAATGTAATTGATCTCGTAATCCTGGCCGGCGGTCAGTTCCCGCGTCTGCAGCACGATGCCGGAATCACGGTCACGAATTTCAATCCGCAATCGCTCCGACCCCACCACCACATCCTGGTTCCGCATATAGTAAAGCGAGCCGCCGGTGCCGCGGAATTCTTCAATCGCGCCCAGCGTGCCCGGGTCAGCCACGAAACCCTGCGCCTCGGTACGGCGCTCGCCATAGCGCGTGCTGGCCTCGCTGCGATATTCCGCGTTCGCACCGTAAAGACCACGACTGTAATTGACCAAATCCGTGCCGTTCAGGCGCGTCTGGAAATTGCCCCACATGACGTGCGAATCGCCGCGCGCCAGTTTGACGAAGAATTTGCCACGCGTCGGCGCGTCTTCCACGCTGGTGGAATCGTCGCCATAGACGGGATAATAGGCGTTGGGATCAATCCGCCGCAGCAGATAGCGCGGGTCTTTGCGGTTGAAGTTGGTGAACATGTCCTCAACCGGCTGCTCCTGCGTATCGGCGCTGGCGGTCAGCAGATATTTACCCTTGATCT
>CAZBSB010000229.1:0-3710 GCA_964494535.1 uncultured Rhodospirillales bacterium | reverse complement strand
GTTGTCCAGCAGAGCGAAACGCTCGATTACATCGCGGCCGAGGAGTACGGCAACAGCAGCTATTGGCGCGAAATCGCGAAAGCGAACGGCATCGATGACCCGATGCGGCTCCGCGCGGGCATGATTCTCACCCTCCCGCCGGTCTCGGAGGCGTAGGACCCAGTGCCGAACGACGTCCTCGTTCCTTCGTTTTATGTTAAACTAGACGGCTCGGAAGTGTCGCCGGAGTTCATGGCGTCGCTCGAGGCTATCGACGTCGACCTCAGCGTGTTCCTGCCCGGCATGGCGACGCTCCGGATGATCGATACCGAGCTCAAGTGGGTTGACGAGAACAGCCTCGACGTTGGAGCGGAGCTCGAGATCTCGATCAAACCAACGGTCCAGATCGGTGGTGGCACGCCGCCGCCGGCGGTGGTCATCTTCAAAGGGCGAATCGCTTCGCTCGAGCCTCAATACGACGTGGATGCCCAGCCAGCGGTGATGGTCATTCGCGCGTTCGACAAACTCCACGGGTTGCACCGCGGGACCGGCACCAAGACGTTCCTCCAGTCCAAAGACTCCGACATGGTCCAGGCAATCGCGCGGGAAGCGGGCCTCCGGGCCCAGGTGACCGCCACCACCGTCAAGCACGAACATGTCTTTCGCGGCGACCTCTCCGCCTACGAATTCGTCCAGCTTCTCGCCCGGCGGAACGGGCACGCCACCTACTGCGAGGGCGACACGCTCCACTGGAAGCCGCTGCTGGATTTCAACTTCCCCGAGGTCACGCTGTCCTACGGGGACACGCTCGCGGAATTCCGCCCGGTCCTCAGCACCGCCGGCCAGGTCAACGAAGTCAAGGTGCAGGGATGGGACCCGAAGACGAAGCGCGTGGTCACCGGGACGGCCACCTCCACGCAGCGATTGACGGAAACCGGAGCCGCCCCCAGCGGTGGGCCGGCGTTGGCGCAGTCCAAGTTCTCCTCCGCCAAACTCCACGTGAGCGATCACCTCACCGACACGCCACTGGCGGACGCGCTCGCCAAATCGGTCTTTTCGCGCATGGCCGCCGGTGACCTGACTGCCGAAGGCAGGGCCCTGGGTAACCCGAAGATCAAGCCCGGCGCCAAGATGAAAATCCAGGGTATCGGGAACCGGTTCGCGGGCAGCTACCTGATCACCCGCGTGCACCACCAGTTCGACGCAACCACGATGTACTACACCCGGTTCTGGCTCGGAGGGATGTCGAGCGGCACGGTGGGGTCGCTCCTCGCGGACAACCCAACGGACCCGGGCTCGCGCAGCCGGATCGCCCAGGGCGTTGTCGTCGGGATCGTCACCAACAACACCGACCCGGACAACGTCGCCCGCGTGAAAGTGAAGTTCCCCTGGTTGAGCGAACAGGACGAAAGCGCCTGGGCGCCCATCCTCGGCCTCGGCGCCGGCAACCAGCGCGGGCTCCTACTCGTGCCTGAAGTCAACGATGCCGTGCTCGTGGCCTTCGCCAACGGCGACTTCAACCGGCCGTACGTGCTGGGCGGCGTCTGGAACGGCCAGGACGCGCCACCCAACACAGGCGCCGTCGACGGCGGCAGCGTCGAAATCCGGGAACTGAAGACGCGCGTTGGCCACATCCTCCGCTTCACCGACAAGGCTGGCTCCGAAAAGATCGAAATCATCGACAAAACGACGAAGAACTCCATCGTCATCACGGCCAGCGACAACTCGATTACGATCACCGCCGACGGCCCGATCTCGCTCATCGCCAAGCAGGACGTGAAGATCGAGTCCAGCGCCAAGGTGGACATCAAGGGGACGTCGGAAGTGAAAGTGAGTGGCCCAACCATCACCGTGGAAGCCAGCGCCAAACTCGCCCTCAAAGCCCCTTCGGTCGACATCAACGGCTCGGGGACCGTCAAAATCAGCGGGCCCATGGTGCAGATCAACTGATGGCAGAAGACGACATCCTCATTGGCCGCGGCTGGTCGTTTCCGCTCGGTGTCGATGTCACCGGCGGCATCCGGCTCTCCCGCAACGAACCGGAGATCGAGGAGTCGATCACGATCATCCTCGGCACGAGCCCCGGTGAACGCGTGATGCGGCCCCGGTTTGGTTGCCGCATTCACGAGCTCGTCTTCGCGCCGAACACGGCCGAAACCGTCGGCCTCGCCCGCCGCTACGTCGAAGATGCGCTCGGCATGTGGGAACCGCGCATCGAAGTTGAAGAAGTCGTGGTCTCGCTCGACCCGGCGCAGGCGGACCGCGGCCGGATGAACATCGGCGTCCGCTATACGGTGCGAGGGACCAAGGACGCCCGCTCCCTCGTTTACCCGTTCTACCTGATCGAACCCGAATAGCGGTGATTCCGAGCTGCGTCGCTGATGCGACGGCATTTCGCGGCCGCACCGTCTAGAATGTCGCCCTCAGGAGCATAGTGCCGCATGCCGTTACCAGACCCCCAGCTCGATGACCGCCGATTCCAGGACATCGTCAACGAGGCGAAAGGGCTCATTCCGCGCTACTGCCCGGAATGGACCGACCACAACGTCTCCGACCCGGGCGTAACGCTCATCGAGTTGTTCGCCTGGATGACCGACATGCTCCTCTTCCGCCTGAACCGCGTGCCCGAAAAGAACTACCTGCGGTTCATGGACCTCATAGGCATCGAGTTGAAAGACGCCGTGCCCGCGAAGACCGCGCTCAGCTTCCTCCTCTCTGCTTCGCAGCCCGGCCCGGTCACCATCGCGCGCGGGGCCGAGGTCTCGACCCTCGACTCGCCGGATTCGCCGGCCGTGACCTTCACCACGGACCACGACCTGACGATCGTCCCGCCCACGTTGCGGCAGTGCCTGTTCTCTTCGGATGACGTGAATTTCGCCGACTACACCAGCCGCCTGACGCTCGATGGGGAGTTCTTCGACGCCTTCCAGCGCGTCCCGCTGCCGGGTGACACGCTGCACTTCGGCTTCGTCGAAAACCTCGCCAACCACACCCTGAGCCTCGAAATCGACGCCGACGTCGAAGGCATCGGCGTGGACCCGCGAGACCCCCCGCTGGCCTGGGAAGCATGGTGCGGCGACACCCGCGGCTGGGTGCGCTGCCACGTCCAGATGGACGAGACCGGCGGCCTCAACACCGACGGCGTGGTGGTGCTTCACCTGCCCTCGGCCATGGAAGCGCGAATCCTCAGCCGCCTGCAGCTCCACTGGCTGCGCTTGCGCGTGATCCAGCCGCGCCCGCGCCAGCCCACCTATTCGCAGTCGCCACGCGTGAACACGATCGTGCCCAGCGCCATCGGCGGGACCGTCCCGGCGACACACTCGGCGATCGCCGGGAACGAACTGCTCGGGCGCACCTCCGGCCTGCACGGCGAATCGTTCACGGTCATCAACTCGCCCGTCCTGCCACGCGATGAGGACGAACGGCTCGAAGTCTTCGAACCGGAGAGCGACCACTGGGAGTACTGGACGGAAGTGCCCAACTTCCGGGACTCCGGCCCGGACGATAACCACTACACGTTCGATGGCGTGACCGGGACCATCAGCTTCGGCCCCACCGTCCGCGAACCGGACGGGCTGGAACATGCCCACGGCAAAACGCCCGCGCGCAATTCGGCACTGCGCATCGGCCGCTACCGCTACGGTGGCGGCATCGTCGGCAACGTCGGCGCCGGCACGCTCACAGTGCTCAAGTCGTCCATCCCCTACGTCGCGACGGTGGTCAACCACACG
>CAZBSB010000228.1:0-3772 GCA_964494535.1 uncultured Rhodospirillales bacterium | reverse complement strand
GATGACCCAGAACAGTTTGCCCATCTCGCCAAAGAGAAAGCCCGCCCCGAACAGCGCCGTGGAGAGAAACACGAACGGCGCGTAGATGATGAAGGACACCGGCGCGCTATGCACCACATCTTCGCCTGGCAGCAGATTGCTCTCGACATAACTGGCCATGATGCCTCCGTTCAGTATTCAGCTTGGCCACTAAACACGCAATCTAACCCCTTGACAATATTATTTTGTTTGCGCGTCAGAGGCTGGTTTTTGTGCTAAAAAATAATAATTGCCGGCATCGTCCGGAAATTCATCCAGCACTGCGCAGCCTTGGGCTAGCAGGATGCGGTGATAAGCGGCGCTGCCGAGATGCCGGTAATGCAGCATCACGCCTTGCATCGGCGCGCTACGGCTTTCCGCTTCCCGCCCCGCCGTGAAGAGCAGCTTGCCGCCTGGTGCCAGCCCGTTAACCAGCGCGGCCAATGCGTGCTCCTGCCCGGCAGCATCCAAATGGAACAGCACGCCCCAGGCGATGGTGACCGCAAATTTTCGCGCGAAAGGCAGCGGTGCCGCTATGTCGGCGCAGACCACAGGCACGCCAGGAAAGTTGCGCGCATAGGCCGCGACCATCGCCGCCGAACTGTCCAGCGCCTGCACTTGCAAGCCATGCTCCAACATCAGCCGCGAAACCGGCTCGCCCGTGCCACAACCGGCATCCAGCGCGGCAGCACCCGCTGGCAGGCCGGCGATCGCGCGGCGCACTGCCGCGGCGCCGATGGCGGGGTTGCGGTTGGCCGCATACCACGCTGCCAGCTGGTCATATTCCTGCATCGGCCTCAGCCGGCCTGGCGCAGCGATTTGAAGAAGGCGCTGACGCGGTGGCGCAACTGCTCGCGCAGTACGACGCCCTGATCAGTCACCCAATTCAATTGAATAACACGCCGCTGACCTTCAAAGGATTCATGCCCGTGCCAGGCATTGGGCTGATTTTTGAACACCAGCAAAGTCCCCTGCTCCGGCGGCACTTCGGCGAATGAATCCGCCAGCGATGTATTGGAGCGCAACAGCCGGAGCCGTCCGCCGGGCTTTTCCCACTTACCGTTCATATAGAGCAGCACGGTCACCAGCTTGGTCTTGCTGTCGGTGTGAATTTGCCCGTCCGTGGCACGGCACTGGCCGCGCACCGTTACCATGGTGGGATGCCCGCTCAAATCCATGCCCAGCTTCTTGCCCACTAGTTCCGCAAACGGCTTGTCCTGCAATTCCTGCATCAATTGCGCGAAGCGTTGGCCATACCGCAAGGTCGGCAACGGAAAACTTCCGGGTTTGCTGATGGCGGGATAATCCGCCTCCGCCGCCGCCAGCGCTTGCGCCGGCACGAAGCCGGGCACGATGAAATAGGGAAAGGGTTCCGTGTGCAACGTGGCGTTTTCCGCCGCGGCATAATTCAGCAGCATCGTCATGCGGGCGCTCCCAGCATTGAGGGGTGTTTCTGTTCCAGCAAGGCGCGCACCCGCGCCGCCACCAGTTCCATATCATTCAGCGGCGTATAAGACCATTGCTCCAGTCGGCCGGTGAACGGCCGCGTGATGCCGTCATCCTGCAGCGCCTGATGAAAACGCGCGAATTTGTCCGACCCGCCTGGCAAATGCAGCACATGCACCGGCTTGCCGGTCGTCGCGGCTTCGGAAACCATGTTCACGGAATCGCAGGTCACCAAAATGGCATCGGCCAAAGCCAGCATGGCGTAATACGGGTTGTCGCCGGTGCCGTCCCACAAATAATGCGGAATATCATGCAGCGCCGCCTGCAGAATAGCCAGATTGTCCGGCCCCGTCCGCCGCGACGGCGTGACCAGCAACCCGCAGCCCGTCTCCTTGGCCATAGCGGCAATCTGGGTAACCAGCGGCACCATTTCGCGCGGCGAAAGTTGATAGACCCCGTTCGTGCCGCCAATCAGCACCGCCACCCATGGCCGCGGCAGATGGGCAAAATGCGCGCGGAATTTCTCCGCCTCCGCCGCCAGCAGCGCCGGCGACAAACGATGCAAGCCGCCACGCGTCGTCATCACGCCCGCGCCGCGCGCCGCGTCGTGGCGCGGCACGATCACCAGGTCAAAACGCTGCGGGTCAAGCACCGGGTCTTGGATATGCACGCACACCGTACGGCGACCGCTGGCGTTCCGCACCCGCAGCGCCGCCGGAATGCTTTGCCGCCCGGTGGTGATCAGCAAATCCGGCCAGGGCGGCGCGATGGCGTCGCCCGCCGGGCTGAAGGCGAAACGCTTGCCCAGGCGTAGATACGGTGTCAATAGGCGCCACAATGTGCGCAATTTAATGCGTTTGACCAACGGCTGCAGCCCCAGCGCTTCGGCCAAACCAACGCACTGATTTTCCATGCCGATCTTGCCGTCCGTCACCACCCAGCAAGAAAGTTGCTTCCGTGGCGCGGTTGGCGTAATTGTGTTGTGTTGAGCCCCTGTCATCCCCAAGTTTTAGTGTGTGTTATGAAGCGCGTCAAACTTGACCGGATTGATATAAAAATATTGCAAAGTCTGCAGCAAGACGGCCGGATGACGAATGTGGAACTGGCCAAGAAGGCCGGCATCTCGGCACCGCCCTGCCTGCGGCGGGTGAAGGCATTGGAAGACGCGGGTTTCATCAAATCCTACCACGCCAATCTGGCGGCCGAGCAGCTGGGTTTCGGCGTCACCATCTTCACCCATGTCAATCTCAACAGCCACCATGAAAGCGACCTGGTGGCGTTCGGCAAGCTGGTGCAGACTTGGCCGATGGTGCGGGAATGTTACCTGGTGACCGGCGAAAGTTCCGCCTTCATGAAAGTGGTGGCGGAAAGTTGGGAGAGTTATCAGAAATTCCTGACCACAACCGTGATGGCGGCGCCGCGAGTGACGCAGGTCAAATCCACGCTCATCATCAAGACGCTGAAGAACGAGGTCGGCGTTCCGCTCACCGAAGTGCCGGCCAAGCCGAAGAACGGCAAGCGCGGCGGATAATCTACGGGCGGCTGGCGCGACGGCCGGCTTTTTGCAGATAGAGCAACTGGTCGGCTTCGGCCAGCAATTCTTCCGGCTGGTCACCTTTGCCAAACACTGCTGCGCCGAAACTGGCGCGCAATGGTAAGCGCTGCCCGTGCCAATGCAGCGCGCGGCCATGGAATGTCTCGTCCAACCGCTCCAGGCGCTTCGTACCGTCCACGGCACTGATGCGGCGGAACAGCACTGCAAATTCATCGCCGCCCAGTCGGGCAACCAGATCGCTGGGGCGCACATCCGTCTGCAGCGCCACCGCGACGCTCTGCAGATAGGCGTCACCCGCATTGTGGCCGCAGAGGTCATTGATCTGTTTGAAGCCGTTAAGGTCGCACAGCACCAGCAGGCCGGCGGCGCTGGGGTCGCGCTCCACAATCGCCAGTTCCTGCCGCAACGCCTGCATGAAGGCGCGGCGGTTGACCAGGCCGGTCAGTTCATCCGTCAGCGCCAGATTTTCCAACTGCGCGATGCGCCGCTGCTGCGCCTCAATCACCTGCTGCGCGGCCGCCAGCTGCGTTTCCATCAGCGACGGCGCGGTTTGACCGTCCACCAGCGCCAAGATCGCTTCGCTATTCAAGGGCAAAGCCATGCTGGGCATGGCGCTTTCGAGGGTTTGTAATTTGATGCTATGCATGGTCATGAATACCTCCCTGTTATAATCACGGTCATGCAAGCCCCAGGCCAAGCGGCAAGGCGTTGAATTTCATATCCATGACGATCTCCTTATTTGCGGCCGATCTT
>CAZBSB010000227.1:0-3812 GCA_964494535.1 uncultured Rhodospirillales bacterium | reverse complement strand
TCGATACCATTCAGTTCGATTACTACCGCGACGAGATGGTGCAGATTGAGGCTTTCCTGGCCGGACGTTATGATCTACGGCAGGAGAACACCGCGAAATTGTGGGCGACGGCCTATGACAATCCGGCGGTGAAGAGCGGCAAGATCATCAAGCAAGATTTGCCCAACGAGTTGCCGGCGGGGATGCAGGCCTTCGTGTTCAATCTGCGCCGCCCGATCTTCCAGGACAGCCGTGTGCGCCAGGCGTTTGACTTGGCGTTTGATTTCGCCTGGGGCAACCGCACGACAGCCTTCGGCGCCTATAAGCGCACCACCAGCTATTTCACCAATACGGAACTGGCGGCGCGCGGCCTGCCGGACGCGGCGGAATTGAAAATCCTGGAGCCGTTCCGCGGCAAAATCCCGGATGAGGTCTTCATCCAGGAATATAAACCGGCGGAGACGGACGGCACCGGCAACAACCGCGACAATCTGCGCCGCGCCAGCGAGTTGCTGAAAGAAGCCGGCTGGGTGCTGAAGGACGGCAAACTGGTGAACGCACAGACCGGCGCGCCCTTCGCCATCACTTATCTTGACTCCAACACCCGTTTCGAGCGGTGGCTGCAGCCCTATTTCCGCAGCCTGGAGCGGCTGGGCATCAAGGTGACTTACCGCGTGGTGGACGCCGCGCAATATACCAACCTGCTCAACAAGTTTGATTTTGATGTCATCACCCAGGTCTTCCCGCAATCGCTGACGCCCGGGTTGGAACAGCGCGATTACTGGTCATCCGCCGGCGCCGATCTGGAAGGCGGCAATAACATCATCGGCATCAAGAACCCGGTGGTGGATGCGCTGGTGGAAGGGCTGGTTGCCGTGCAGACCCGCGAAGACCTCATCGCCCACAGCCGCGCGCTGGACAGGGTGCTGCAATGGAACCGCTATGTCGTGCCGCAATGGCACATCAACACCTGGCGCCTGGCCTATTGGGACAAATTCGGCCAACCCAAAACCGCCCCCAAATACGGGCTAGGCTATCTCGACCAATGGTGGAGCGACCCCGCGAAGGATAAAGCGTTGTTGCAGGATTAGTAAAACTAAAATTGAAACTCATTAAGGTATTCTCGTCTTGTGGGCGGAGGATTGCCCTATTTTTCCAATAACCTTAGTTGAAGGTGACTGCTTCGCCTGCGTGAGAGTGAAAGACTCGGCTTTCGAAACACATCACAAAATTAGCCCCGACCGCGCACCCTCTCCCTTGCCAGTCACAGGCCGCGCCAGTAAGCTGCCGCCTGTTTTGCTGCATAAACTTTAGGAAGCCGTCATGACCGACCCGAATGCCTGGGATAAAACCAAACTCCCCAGCCGCCATGTGAGCGTGGGGCCGGAGCGGGCGCCGCACCGCTCCTATTACTATGCCATGGGCATGACGGAAGCGGATATCGCCAAGCCCTTCATCGGAGTCGCCACCTGCTGGAACGAAGCCGCGCCGTGCAATATCGCCCTCTCCCGCCAGGCGCAGGCCGCCAAAAAGGGTGTGACCGAAGCCGGCGGCACGCCGCGTGAATTCACCACCATCACGGTCACGGACGGCATCGCCATGGGGCATCAGGGGATGAAATCGTCCCTGGCCAGCCGCGACCTGATCGCCGACTCCGTGGAACTGACCATGCGCGGCCACTGTTATGACGCGCTGGTCGGCCTGGCCGGCTGCGACAAAAGCCTGCCCGGCATGATGATGGCCATGGTGCGGCTCAACGTGCCCAGCGTCTTCATGTATGGCGGCTCCATCCTGCCCGGCCACTACAAAGGCCGCGACGTGACGGTGCAGGACGTGTTCGAAGCCGTGGGCAGCCATGCCGCCGGCAAAATGAGCGACGAAGATCTGCACGCGCTGGAATGTGTCGCCTGCCCCAGTGCGGGCAGTTGCGGCGGCCAATTCACCGCAAACACTATGGCCTGCGTTTCGGAAGCGATTGGCTTAGCACTGCCCGGCTCCGCCGGCGCGCCGGCGCCCGATTTGGCGCGCGACCACTTCGCCGTGCAATCCGGTGCCGCCGTGATGGCGCTACTGCGGAGCGGGCTTCGCCCGCGCGATATCGTGACGCGCCAGGCGCTGGAAAACGCCGCCGTGGTGGTGGCGGCCAGCGGCGGTTCCACCAATGCCGGCCTGCATTTGCCTGCCATCGCGCATGAATGTGGGATTGATTTCGATCTGCATGAAGTCGCGGCCGTGTTCAAGCGCACGCCCTATCTGGCGGATTTGAAGCCCGGCGGACGTTATGTCGCCAAGGATTTGTTCCAAATCGGCGGCGTCCCGGTGCTGATGAAAGCACTGCTGGACGGCGGCTACCTGCATGGCGATTGCATCACCGTGACCGGCAAGACGATTGCAGAAAATCTGCGTGACGTAAAATTCCCCGAAGATCAGGATGTCGTGCGGTCGTGCAAAAATCCGCTCTCCCCCACCGGCGGCGTGGTCGGGCTGCGCGGCAATCTGGCGCCGCAGGGTGCGATCGTGAAGGTCGCGGGCATGAAGAATCTGCAATTCAAAGGTCCGGCGCGCTGTTTCGATTGCGAGGAAGACGCGTTCAAAGCCGTAGAGCAACGGCTCTATAAGCCAGGCGAGGTTATCGTCATCCGTTATGAAGGGCCGCGTGGCGGGCCTGGAATGCGCGAAATGCTTTCCACCACCGCGGCGCTCTATGGCCAGGGCGCGGGCGACCAGGTGGCGCTGATTACCGACGGCCGCTTTTCCGGCGCGACGCGCGGCTTCTGCGTCGGCCATGTGGGGCCTGAGGCGGCGGTGGGCGGCCCCATCGCGCTGCTCAAGGATGGCGACATCATCGTGCTGGATGCTGACAAAGGTATTCTAAACGTCGAATTATCGGACGCCGAACTCGCCAAGCGCAAAGCCGCCTGGCAGCCGCGCCGGCATGATTTCCAATCAGGCGCGCTCTGGAAATATGCCCAACAGGTCGGCGACGCTGAAAAGGGTGCTGTCACCCATCCGGGCGGGGTGGCGGAGACGCATGTCTATGCGGATATCTGACGAATACGAAACAGCGAGTGACCGATGCGTATGCTCCGTCGTTTGAGTTTTGTGGGTTTAACACTGGCTCTTGGTGCCTGTTCGATGTTCGGGATTCGCGATGTCGCTATGGCGCCCTACACGGTCACTGAACAGGCCGGAAAATTCGAAATTCGGCAATACCCTTCCTTGCTCGTCGCGCAAACGCGCGTGACGGGCGACGACAAAACGGCGCGCGGCGTCAACTTCAACCGCTTGTTCGACTACATATCCGGCGCCAATGCCGGCAAGACCACCATCGCCATGACCGCGCCCGTGCTACAGGAAAAGCCGGCCGGTGAACCCATCGCCATGACCGCCCCCGTGTTCATGGTGCGCGCGGCGCAAGCGCAAACCATGTCCTTCGTGCTGCCGCAGGAATACACGCTGGCCAACGCGCCCAAACCCACCAACCCTGACGTGACGCTGGCCGAAACCGGGGCGCAGAAAATGGCTGTTGCTGTCTTCTCCGGCTTGCTCAGCGAAGAAAATATTGACCGCGAAACTCTGGCACTGGAGCAATGGCTGCGCGAACGCCGGCTCAAACCCATTGGCGCCACGACTATTGCCGGCTATGACCCGCCCTGGACAATACCCTGGTGGCGCCGCAATGAAATTCTTATCGCCATTGAATAGTACCGTTGACCCATTGGATATTTTGCCGCCATGCCCATTGATTATTTGAAAAAAATCCTGACCGCTAAGGTCTATGACGTCGCTATCGAGACGCCGCTGCAGCCAGCGCCGCAATTGTCAGCACGACT
>CAZBSB010000226.1:0-3823 GCA_964494535.1 uncultured Rhodospirillales bacterium | reverse complement strand
GAATCGTCGTAGACCACGACGTTGATAGGCTGGGTGTGGAAGAGTGGTGACACTTGAAGCTAACCAGTACTAATTGTTCGATTGGCTTGATCCTTATTAGAATCCAGAACGTGCTTGCACGGCTTCTGACATTCGCTTGTTTGTTTATGCAGCCTTAAACAGCTGCGCTTCGCTCCGGCCCGACGACCTGGTGGCCATAGCGAGGGGCCTGCACCCGATCCCATCCCGAACTCGGCCGTGAAAACCCCCAGCGCCAATGGTACTATGACTCAAGTCCTGGGAGAGTAGGTCGCTGCCAGGTCTTCAGGCCGGAGCAAGCAAGATGATCGTCATGACAAAACCCGCCACGCCAGTGGCGGGTTTTTTGTTATTGAGCCAGAACCCGGTTTATTGCCGAAAAATGGGATGCCCGCCTTCGCGGGCATGACGGCGATCTTGAAATTAGTCTGACCTCAACGCGCGCGCGTCAACGTCAGGATAGTGCTGTCGTCTTTGGCGTTGTTGGAGGATTGCATAAGAGCGCCGGCGTCCAGAGCGTTGTCGCGCTGATGCAGGGCGCGCACTTTGTCCAGCGGATTGTCGTGCGGCGCTGGTGGCCAACCGTCGGTGTGCAGCACCACGGCGGCGTCCACCGCCATCGGCACGGTATTGAGATTGAGCGTGGCCAGGCCGGAACCCAGCGGCAATCCGCCGCTGATCAGCGCCGACGCGTTGCCGTTTTGGCAAAAAATGGGATAGGGATTGCCGGAGGCGGCATACCACAACGCGCCTTCACCGCTATCCGCCACCACGGCGGTGACGGAGGCGAACAAGCGGCCGCAGGGCGATTGTGCCATGACATTATCTAGCCGGCGCAGCATTTGCTGCGGATCGGCGGTGTGCCGCCATAATTTACGCAGCAGACTATCCACCCGCAGGGCGTTGATGGCACCGGCCAGTCCGGCGGTTTGCGTATCCAGCAGTATGATCAGCAACCGTCCGGGTTTGATTTCGTGTATATACCATAATTCACCACTAATTTCCTCGCACTGATGCCGCGCCGTGGTTAGCGTGAAGCCGTTGCGTTGCGCCAAGGCTTGCGCGGCGGTGATATCTGGCAGCAGCGCGGTCATGAAGCCGTTGGCGATGTCCAAATGGCCTTGGATGCGGGCATGGAACGCGCTCAGCCGCTGCCGATAAGCGGCGTTCCGCAAATGCGCTCGCACCCGCGCGCGGAATTCCGGCAAATGCAGCGGCTTGCTCACCACATCGCTGGCGCCTGCCTGGAAGCCGGCCACGCGCCGCGCTTCGTCTGTCACGCTGGTTTGAATCAGCACGGTGGTTTCCGCCATCAGCGGCATTTGCCGCAGGCGGCGGCAGACTTCCAGTCCGTCCATGCCAGGCATGAGGATGTCGAGCAGAATGAGATCGGGGCGAACGAGCGGCAGGCTGGCCAGCGCCTGCTCGCCGTCCGCTGCTTCCGCAATGTGGCCGATGCCGAGCTTGTGGCAGACATCGCGCAGCAAGACGCGATAGACCGGATCGTCATCCACAATCAGCACGCTGCTCTGTGTGAAATCGTCGGACGGCGTCATGCCGGCCGGAGCGGTGTGCGGCGCAGTGTTGGCCATGTCCAGCATCATGCCAGGCTCGTCGCAAGGAGAAGGAAGGCGGCGCGGTCAGCTGCTCACAACCGCCGGTGGCAGATTGTCAAATCATGGTTAAGAGAAGGTGAAGCTACCGCTTGCGTTTTGTCGGACGCTGCTTCAGCGGCGCATAGACATATATTTCAAGTGTCGCGCAGCAGTCCGCCACGGCCTGCAGCACTTTGCTCGAGATGGGAAATGCCGTGCTATACGGTTCAAGTTCAGCCTTAATGCCGATGGAGAAGCGTTTGATTTTACAGCGTGCCCAAACGCGGCGCGCGGCGGGTGAGAGTTTTGCACGGCACGCGCCATCAGCAGCAAGGTTGGTTCCACTGCTGCGGTGGCCGCCCTCAGTTCAAGGCTGACGCGGTTTGATCCCACATCGTCGGAAACGATGAACATGGATTTTTGTAATTCACGCACGAGTAAATCGAGTTTCTGGCCTTTGCGCCCGTAAATATCCAGATCAACATTCGCAAACCATGGCTGCCGTTCCGGCCGCCGCGCCATGGCCGACTAGCCGCCCAGATCCGGCGGCAAGGCTTCGGCGCACAGCGTGCGCGTCGCTTCGTCCAGCGCCAGCATTTGCTGATTTTCGCCGCCCAGCCGGCGCAGTGCCACCGTGTTTTGTGCCGCTTCTTTGGCGCCGACTACTAGAATGAGCGGCACTTTCTGCAAACTATGATCGCGGATTTTGGCGTTGATCTTTTCCGGACTGACATCCAGCACGGCGCGCAGCCCCGCCGTTTGCAGTTCCGCCAGCACCTGCTGCGCATAAGATTCCGCGTCGTTGGTGATGGTGCAGACGGCGGCCTGCACCGGCGCCAGCCACAGTGGCAGCTTGCCGGCATAATTCTCGATGGTGATGCCGAGGAAACGGTGCATGGAGCCGAGAATGGCGCGGTGGAGCATCACCGGCCGATGCTTTTGCCCATCCTCGCCGATATAGTTGGCGTCGAGGCGCTCCGGCATGTTGAAATCCACCTGCAGCGTGCCGCATTGCCATTCGCGACCGATAGCGTCGCGCAGATAAAACTCGATCTTCGGGCCATAAAACGCGCCGTCACCGGCGTTGATGTCATAGGTGAAGCCGGCGGCTTTAAGCGCTTGATGCAGCGCGTTTTCCGCCTTGTCCCACACGGCGTCGCTCCCCACGCGCTTTTCCGGCCGGTCAGCCAGGCGGACACGCGCGACTTCATAGCCCAGATCGGCATAGACCGAGCGCAGCAGGTCGCAGAATTTGATGCTTTCGGATTGAATCTGGCTTTCGGCGCAGAAAATATGCGCGTCGTCGGTCACGAATTGCCGCACGCGCATCAAGCCGTGCAGCGCGCCATGCGCTTCGTTGCGGTGACAGACGCCGAATTCCGCCATGCGAATGGGCAGATCGCGGTAGCTCTTGATGCCCTGCTTGAAAATCTGCACATGCCCCGGGCAGTTCATTGGCTTGATGCCGATATGCTTCGGCTCGCCTTCACCCTCGCGCGGCGGCACCACCACCTTGAACATGTTGTCGCCATACAGTTCCCAATGGCCGGAGGCCTTGAAGATGGAACTGTCAATCAGCTGCGGCGCCAGCACCTCGACATAGCCGGAACGCTCCAGCCGGCGGCGGATATAATTTTCCAGCACCCGATACAGCGTCCAGCCCTTGGGATGCCAGAAGACGCTGCCTGCCGCTTCATCCTGAAAATGGAACAGGTCAAGCTCGCGCCCAAGCTTGCGGTGGTCGCGCTTTTCCGCTTCTTCCAGCTGCGTCAGATGCGCCTGCAACTCCTTGTCGTCGCGCCAGGCGGTGCCGTAAATGCGCTGCAATACGGGCTTGGTATGATCGCCGCGCCAATAGGCACCCGCCAGCTTCATCAGTTTGAAAGCGGTGCCGACATGGCCGACGGACGGCAGATGCGGCCCGCGGCACAAATCCAGCCACTCGCCTTGACGATAAATGGAGATAGTTTCGCTGGCTGGCAAATCGCGGATGAGTTCGGCTTTGAATTTCTCGCCTTTGCTCTCGAAATACTGGATGGCCTGGTCGCGCGGCCATTCCTCGCGCACCAATTTGGCGTCGTGCGCGATGATTTCTTTCATGCGCGCTTCAATAGCGGCGAAATCCTCGGTCGAGAAGGGCTGGGCGCGATGAAAATCGTAATAAAAGCCGTTTTCGATGGCGGGGCCGATGGTCACCTGCGTACCAGGGA
>CAZBSB010000225.1:2986-3870 GCA_964494535.1 uncultured Rhodospirillales bacterium | reverse complement strand
TGACGCGCTGACGGCCTTCGCCGCGCAGCCGGAAAAATTATTCCGCGCCCTGCACGCGCAAACGATTCTGACGCCCCATGCCGGCGAGTTCGAGCGTTTGTTCGGCCCTCAGCGTGAATTTTCTGATAAGCTAAATTTGGTCAGGCGCATGGCGCGTATGGTGCAATGCGTGGTTCTGCTAAAGGGCGCCGACACGGTCATCGCAGCGCCGGATGGCCGCGCGGTCATCAACACCAACGCGCCACCCTGGCTCGCCACCGCCGGCAGCGGCGATGTGCTGGCCGGCATTCTCACCGGTTTTCTCGCGCAAGGCGTGGAAATTTTCACCGCCGCCTGCATGGCCACCTGGCTGCATGGTGCCGCGGCGCAGGATTTTTCGCCAGGCATGATCGCGGAAGACCTCGTTGCCGCGCTGCCGCATAATCTGGCTAAACTGACTCATGATTAGTCAAAACAAAACGCCTGCCTTGCAGCAGGCGTTTTGTCTTTCAGTCGCTATCAGCCGATTAATCGGCGGAAAGGCAGGCTTTCATGAATTCCTTGCGTTCCGTGCCTTTTAGCTTCTGCTCCTTGGCTTCGGCATTGCAGGTCTTCATCTTGTTCTTCTGCTTGTCGCGGCCGGTCAGTTCCGGTTCGGTGGTGGCGGGCGCGGCCGCCGTCTCGGCTGGCGGCGTTGCGGTGGCGGGCGGCTCCTTCGCGGCGGTCGGCGCCGGCGTGGCCGTGGTGCCCGGCACATAGCTGCCCAGCACATAGTCTTTCTTCAGGCAGAAACTCATGAATTTGCGATATTCGTTCTTGGGAATGCCGCGTTGGCGGTATTCCTGGGCGCAGGAGCGCATTTTGTTGACCTGCGGATTTTCTTTGGCGGCTGCCGTTTCGGCGGC
>CAZBSB010000225.1:0-2976 GCA_964494535.1 uncultured Rhodospirillales bacterium | reverse complement strand
CAAAAGCAGGGGCGCTGAGGCAAAGGCCGAGCAGGGCGACGGCGAGGTATTTGACCATGGAAGGCTCCGATAGCAAGAGGACGGCGAAGGTGCTGGCCGGCGCGCGGCCAGCAATATCAAATTGATGCGCGGATTATCTTAAGCGTTTTTGAACCATATTCAGCTAAAAATTTAGGGAGTGCGACAAAACATGCACAGTTTTGTTTTGACTTTAGAATGAATGTAAAACCGTTATTTTTCATGGCCTTAGCCTAATTCTTTAACGCCAGCTTAGGCAATGATTGGCTAGGATAGGCAGAATATTAAGGAGAAAAAAATGCGGCAACTAACACCAAGCCAGGAATTAGACCAAGTTGTGCGCGGCGCGATTTTCGCTATGCAAAAAGGCACGACGCAGGAACGCGCCCAGGTTTTGAGCGTGGGTGAGGATTGCTTCGGCATTCCCCACGTGCGCTATCAGCTGGAGCTGAAGCGCGGCTGCAATTGCCCTACCATCGTGCAGCGCACCTTGGCTTTGGCGAGTTTCCGCGCCCGTTACCGCATGGCGGAACAAGCCTGAATCTTCTTAAGTCGCGCCGGTGCGACCGGCCGAGGCGCGATCATAAACCTCGGCAATCTGTACGCGCAGCTTGACGCGCAGCGCGATCCGGTCTTGCACCGCTTTCGGCAAATCCGACATTTTCAGCAAATTCTTTTTCAACAGCGCCGTGATGACGTCTTCTACCGCGCGCGCCATATCCATATCGGTGGCGCGCAATTGCTCGAGCGCGGCGCCCACTTCCTGCGGGTCAATCCCGTGGCTGGAGAGAAACGCCGTCAAGTCAGGATGGCCATGTGCCAGATATTCCGAATCGGGAAACTGCCGGTTCAAGGCCTTGGCGATGGCGCCGGTAGCGGGGTCGCGTTGAATGAAGGGCATGGTGTTTTTCACCGATAAAGACGCCCACGCAGACAGGGCAGAAAACAATGCAAAATGTAACAGTCTCCGCTTTTTCTTGTCGAGCCACTTGTCATTTCACCAAGCATGGGCTTATCTCGTTGCAGATTATCAAGAATCAGCCTGGCCGTAACGGGAGATGTCCTATGATTCGTATTGCCGACCCAAGTCAGCCGCGTCTGCTGCAGCGGTTTCTGGCGGTGGCGGCCGTCGGGCTGACGCTGACCGGCTGCACCTGGCAAAATTTTGAGACGCTGGATGTCCGCACTCAGGATTTCGCACCGATTCAAACCATCGCCATCGCCACCGTTAGCGCCCGCCCGAGTCTGGCACAGCCGCTGTTTTCCGGCCATCGCGGCGAATTGGTTGAAGCGCTTGGCAAGTTCGAGACGGAATTGAGCAATGCCCTGGTCAATCAAGGCTTCAATGTCGTGAATATCAGCCATAGCGGCTTGATTTATAATAGCGCCAACCTGGAATATGAGATCGGCTACCTGCACAACAACGAAGATTTCATGGCGCGCGCACGGTCCGAGGACGATGTGCATTCCGAAGCGCGGCGGCTGCGCGCTTTTTCCAAGGTGCTGACCGGTATGCCGAATGATCGCACCTCCTTCCACAATCCCCGCGACAAGACCGACCAGATCACCAGCCCCAACACCCGCATCTTTCCGGAAAGTGGCATCAATTACCGCTTCTCCCTGCCGCGTTACACCACCGGCGGTGGTGCTATGGACAACCGCTTTATGTCCAACGCCTCGCGCCTCGCCATCGGCGAAATCACGCGGGATATGGGTGCCGATGCCTATGTTATGATTGACGCCAATCTGCTGATTTCGGCGCGTAAAGAGGGCTATCTGCTCGCGGGTTCGACTGGCGGCACGCGTTATGTGACGCTCGACGGCACCATCGCTCTGGTGCGGAATGATGGCGTGATTGTGAATGTGGATTGGCTGCGAAGCCAGTCTGAATTGCCCATCGGCGGCGTGAACCAGACTTCATTCACGCCGGAGCGGGTGACCGGTGTGGTCGGCTTCCACAGCACGGCTAACCGTGCCAATCTGCAGGAAGGTATTTCCCAGGCCATCCGCATCGCGGCGCTGGATATTGCCAAGCGCTATGCCGATTATAAGGTCGATGGGATAAATGCCTTGCAGGAAAAAAAGACCGCGCAACCGGCTGAGTAAATTGTTCATAATAACAGCCATGCGCCGGCGCGCATGGCTGTTTGTCATTTCAGGAGTAGGGTATGTCTTCGCAAGCAGCGGTCAGGAAAACGGAAGTTGAGGATTCGGCAGCCAGCCTTTCGGCCGGCCAGCTCAAGGCCTTTATTCAGCGCATCGAAAAGCTGGAGGAAGACAAAGTGGCGCTGATGGCCGACATCCGCGAAATCTATGCCGAAGCCAAAGGCACCGGCTTTGACCCCAAGATCATGCGCCAAGTTATCCGGCTGCGGAAAATGGAAGACCAGGAGCGTGTAGAACAGCGCGAGTTGCTGGAACTGTACCAATCCGTTCTCGGCATGGAAGATTAGGGCGGAAGCATTCAACAAAGGGTAGGGGCATGGCGCAGGAGCCGTTCTTCCTCCGCGATATCTGGTATTACGCCATGCCGGCGGCCACGCTCCGGCCGGGCGCCATGCTGCCCAAAATGCTGCTGGGCGAACCCTTGCTGTTTTGCCGCGGCGCCGATGGCCAGGTCTTTGCCCTGCGCGATATCTGCCCGCATCGCGGCATTCCCTTGTCCTGCGGCCGGTTTGACGGCAAGGAAGTAGAATGCTGCTATCATGGCTGGCGCTTCGACGCGGCCGGTAGTTGCACGCATATTCCTTCGCTGACTGGCCATGAAAATATCACACCCGGCAATATCAAGGTGCGGCGCTATCCGGTCATGGAGCAGTCCGGCAATCTCTGGGTCTATATGGCGGAAAACCGCCAGGCGGTGCCGGAAGCCTTGCCGCCCATCCCCGCGGTGCCGGATTTTGCCGGCGCGCCGCAATTGGTGAAGACGCTGCATTTCCCATGCTATATTGATCATGC
>CAZBSB010000224.1:2809-3925 GCA_964494535.1 uncultured Rhodospirillales bacterium | reverse complement strand
GCCCCTGGTCAAAATTCAACCGGTACACCTGATCAATATTGGACCGGCGCCGACAGAGCAGTGAGGCCGACATGCCCATCGCAATCTGGACCCCGGCACTCTCGCTCGGGGTCGACAGCCTCGACGCCGATCACCAGAAGCTGATCGACACGCTGAACATGGTGTTCGATGCGATGCTGTTCGATCGCAGCTCCGCAGCCCTGCACAGCGCGCTCGCCACCCTCGACGACTACGTGACCGGGCACTTCGCGCGCGAGGAGGCGTGGATGCAGGCACGCGACCACCCGGACCGCGACGCGTCCGGGCCATGAAAGGCCTGGGACAACCGAGGGCAGCCCCACGGCCGCGTTTCCTCTGCAATCAAGGGGAAGACCTGCCCCCAGAGACACTTGGCGCGGGCTTCCCGGCTTCGGAGCAGAACCACAGCTTGTTGCCCTCGCTGTCCAGGAAGGCGCCGACCCAGTAACGGCCGTCCTCGTAGAGTTGCACCGCGTCGCTGATCGTGACGCCACGCGCAGCCAGTTCCCGCTCCATCCGCGGCGCGTCCGCAACCGCAACGGTCAGGCGCGGATAGGGCGATTTCTCCGCCGCGCCGCCGGGTCCGGCAAGCGGCTTGAGCAGGAGCGTCAGGCCGCCCAGGGCGAAACCGACGTCACCGTCCGCCTGCGGCCTCGGCTCGAGGCCCAGCTTGCTGCGGTAAAAATCCTCCGCCCTCGCCAGGTCGTCGACGGCGAGTGCCACCACCTTCAGTTCCTGCCATCCCAGCGTGTTCATCTCCACACCTCGCCGCTTGCCGATGAAAAACGTGGACAGACCCCGATTACGCTGCGGCGGCTTTGCCGGGCCACGCGGTGGACGACTGCCCGCAAAGCCAGCCGGAAGCGGTCAATGCGGGCGGCCCGAAAAGCCGATGTTCATCTTGCAACTTTGCCGCGGCTCACTACCTTTAAAGCACAGGGGCCGCATGAGGGGAAGGCGATGGGCCTGAAAATCTACCTATCCTCGACCTTCGAGGATCTGAAGGACTATCGGCGCCGCGTGTATGACCAGTTGCGGACCTTGCGCCACGACGTCATCGCGATGGAGGACTACGTCGCCGCCGACGAGCGCCCGCTC
>CAZBSB010000224.1:2443-2799 GCA_964494535.1 uncultured Rhodospirillales bacterium | reverse complement strand
AGCGACGTCTATATCGGCCTGTTCGCCTGGCGCTACGGCTACGTGCCGCGCGCCGGCAATCCCCAGCGCCGCTCGGTGACCGAGCTGGAGTACCTCGAGGCGAAGAAGCACAAGAAGCCCTGCCTGATCTTCCTGACCGACAATCGCGCGCCGTGGCCGCCGGACCAGATGGACTCCACCACCGGCGACAACGACAGCGGCAAGAAGATCGCCGCCTTGCGCAAGGCACTGCGGGAAAAAGGGCTGGTATCGACCTTCGAAACGCCGGAGGCGCTCGCGATCAAGGTCGTCACCGCGCTCTACAGCTGGCAGTCGGAGACATCGCGCGCCCAATCGCAACTTGGGCATGCTGCGGT
>CAZBSB010000224.1:2123-2402 GCA_964494535.1 uncultured Rhodospirillales bacterium | reverse complement strand
GCTCGCGCCTGAGGGTGCGCTTCCTTGGCGCCGACGGCGCCTTCGCGGCACGCATCCTGCGTCTTGCGCAGATCTGGAGCGCCTACGCCAACATCTTCTTCGTCGCCAGCGAGGACAAGGATGCCGAGGTGCGTGTCGCCTTCGACAAGGATGGCGGCTCCTGGTCCTACGAGGGCACGAACGCCCTGGCCGTGCCGCCGAGCGAGCCGACCATGAACCTCGGCTGGCTTGTGCCGGCGCTGCCGATCGACGACGTCGAGTCGGTCGTGCTGCACGAGT
>CAZBSB010000224.1:0-2113 GCA_964494535.1 uncultured Rhodospirillales bacterium | reverse complement strand
CCTCAAGCTCCTGGGTGGCCCGCCCAACCACTGGGACCAGAACACCATCGACCAGTACCTCTACCGCACATGGGAGACCGACCGCTTCCCCTTTGCCAAACCCTTCGATCCGCTGTCGATCATGTCCTACTTCTTCCCCAAGGAAGCCACCAGCGGCAAGCAGATCTTCAGCACCAACACCACCCTGTCATCGGGCGACAAGGAGTTCATCAGCCGGCTGTATCCCTACGCCACGGGGGGCTGACTGGAACTCGGGTTCAGATCCCGATCCCGCGCCCCGCTGGCTCGCCGCACCATCCGCCGGCACCGTTGTCGAGATCGCGGTTCGGCACACGCTGCAAGGCCCGGGAGATCAAAATGACCAACACGAGCGACCGTGGCACCACACTGACGCTGCACGACGCGGCGAACTTGCTCTCCGGCGGAGGCATGTCGACGCACGACGCCGAGGTCCTGCTGGCAAACGCGATACAGCAATGCGAGCTGCACGCCAACGTCAAGCGCTGGGCCACCGAACAATGGGATGGCCCCCTGCTGCCGGGCAACATCAACCCGCGCGAGACCCACATCGAACGCAGCGATCTGGACGCCTGGCGCAGCGGCCGCTGAAGCACAGCCTCGCCAAATTTTTCCAAGCCGACCAGCCTGCGGCCATGCCGCACGAGCACGATGAGCATTTCCCTGCCCGACGCCCTGAAATCCTTCGTGGACGAGCCGGTGAGCGGGCCAAAGCGGGACCTGTTTCCGAGCGGGTATGGCTTAGTGCTTGCGCCGACGCGATGCGGCGAGACCGGCTAGGCCGAGGCCCATCAGTGCCAGGGTGGCCGGCTCAGGGACGGCGTTGGCCAGCCGATAAGACGCGCTGCGGATCGTAAGCTCTACCTCCTCGCCAGACACCGACCCACTGCTATAAGTTCGCTCGCTGTCACTGACCGCCACAATAGAGCCACCGATGATCGGCATATAGAAGCCACTCGAACCGGGCTCTGACGGACGTCGTTGGGGGGTCAAGAATCGATGTTTTTCGGGGTGCTGGCAAGGGCGTTTTTCGCCCGATTCGGACCCTGTCGCGGGGCGCGGTAAGAGGCCCCGTCGAGCGTGAGGCAATAGGCGTTGTGGCGCAGGCGGTCGACGGTGGCCGAGTCGTTCGTGTAGCGAGGCGAAGAGCACGTCCTCGGTGAACACGGTGGCCCCGCCCTCGACCACCATCCTGCGCTGCTCGAGCAGCTCGTTGCGGCTGGCTTGGCGAAGGCGTGGTGCTCGAAGGCCCGGGCGATCTCCGCACCATGCCCGGCGCGCAAAACATCAAATGGGATTTTCGTGATTGCAATGCTTGCACTTTTGACTAGAATGTAAGCATTGCAATCATTTGGAGTGTGCGATGGCGACCAATCTTGTCGTTCGCAACATCGAGCCTTCGGTCGCACAGGCCTTGAAGGAGGCGGCGGCGCGGCACGGGCGAAGTGCTGAAGCGGAGCACCGGGAAATCCTCCGGGCGGCGCTCGCCCGACCGGCACGCCGAACCTTCAAGGACGTGCTGGCTTCAATGCCCGACGTCGGGACCGACGAAGACTTCAACTTCAGGCAGGCCTGATGTACCTGCTCGACACCAACGTCATCAGCGAGCTACGCAAGGGTGGTCGCGCCAATGCAGGCGTGACCACCTTTTTCGCGACATTGGCGCCGGAGGACATCTATCTGTCGGTGGTGACCATCGGTGAGATTCGCCGAGGGCTGGAGAACGTTCGTGCCCGAGGAGACCGTGAGCAGGCGGGGCGGCTCGAAACCTGGCTGGATAAGGTCGTCACCGACTTTTCCGACCGAATTCTCGGCTTCGACCTCGAGTGCGCTCAGGTCTGGGGCAAGCTTATGTCGCCCCATCCACAGCATCCCATCGACAAGCAGATTGCGGCCATCGCGCTCATCTACAACCTGACCGTCGTCACGCGCAACACGGACGATTTCGTCTCGAGCGGCGTGCGCAAGCTCAATCCCTTCAGATAGGGCTGACGGCCCGTAGCCGGTCGCCGAACTTCAGAGCGCGCCGTTGGCCGCAGCCGACCCGTTGCGGTCATCGGCGCTGGCGCGAAGCGGTCGTTCGACGTCGAAGCTC
>CAZBSB010000223.1:0-3977 GCA_964494535.1 uncultured Rhodospirillales bacterium | reverse complement strand
TCGATCGGGTTCAGGTTCTCCTTCTCCCGGGCCTCGTTGCGGGTCAGCCAGCCGTCCTGGATGCCCTTGCCGTATGCCTCGTAACGGCTGCGGGTGTCGCCGCGCAGCAGCATGTCGATCACGTGCTCGGGGAAGTAGCCCTCACCGAACCACAGGTCGCGCATGAGGGTGCGCTCCCAGCGCACGCACCAGGGCAGCACGCAGTCAGTGACCCAGTCGATCTGCTGGTGCTCGATGTTCGCCCACTTGGCCTCGGACAGGATCCCGATCTTGTGGGGCGGCACCCGGAAGATGCCCGCGATGTCGATGGCCTGGGCGTTCAGGGCCTCCAGCCACTGCGCGTCGGAATTGCTGATCGCCAGGGCGTGCAGCTTCATCCCGTTTTCGAGCACCGGGGTCGTGCCGCTGTTCTTCCCGCCGTAGGCCGCGCGGAAGTCGGCGACCCACTGGCGCCGCGCCGCGTCATCCTTGAACTTGGCCGGCGCTTCAATCCATGAGGGGGGGCGGGCCGAGTTCCCGAAGTACCTCGCACCGTAGTCCCGGGACGCCATGGCCGACCCGATGGCCTCGCGCTGCTCCCGGATGGGGTTCATGCCCTCCCATCCGTCCACCGCAAAGCCCTGAAGGTGGACCACCTCACCGAACACGAGGACGCGCTCTCGGCCGTTCGCGTCCTGGGTGCGGTACCTGGGCATCCCGTTGGGCAGGACTTCCACCGTCGTGCGATCCGGGTTCAGAGGGACAAGCATGTCCTCCCGACCCGCCCCGTTGAGCACGATCTCGCTGAACCCGTTGCCGCGGCTCACTGCGTGCGCCTGCATCAGCTCGCGCCACTGCAGCCCGGTCTGCCACGGGTTCGGGTTCTCCAGCAGCTGCGCGATCGGGTGCGTCGGCGCGCGTTCCTTGCCGCGCTCCAGGCGGCGATACACCGGCAGCGGCAGCATCGCCACCGTCTCGGCGATCGCCTTGACGCACTTGTACACCGTGGACAGCTGCATCGCCGACAGCGGGTTCACGCGCGCACCGGCCACGCCTGGCGTGCCGATGGCCGTGTACCAGAAGTCGTCGGCCGGCCCGCGACTCTCGGCGCGGAAGTCTTGAGTGGCGAACATCAGCGGCCCTGTAGCTTGATGGTCAGCAGCAGGATGCCGGCCAGCGATGCGCCGCCGACGATCAACCCGGCCGGCACGTAGACCATGCCCGCCCCGACGCTGACCATCAGCCAGGACGTCGCCATCACGGCGTTGTAGACGGTCGCCTTCATCAGACCACCGCCAGGTCGCCGCCCATGTAGAGCGTCCGGGACTGCGGGTTGAGGCTCATCAGCGTGACCGCGTTGAACGTGGCCAGCAGCGGGTCGATCTTGGCGTAGCCAGACGCCTGCTTGGTGATGATCACTGCATTGCCTCGCGGTTCTACCTTTGCGTTACTCACGCACCAGGCCATCAGCCTCGTGCCCCCATGGTGCAGACCGCCCTCGGCGAGCTTTCGCTCGGTCGTCTTGATCGCGCCCGTGAGCTTCCAGCCCTGCGAGATCCCGACGATTCGATCCAGAGCAATGCCGCGCTCGATCAGCGCATCCACCACCGCCCCGATGCCGGAAGGGTCCACGCCCACCTTGTCCAACAGGCCGGATTCCTCGACCTGCTCGACAAGATCGGCGATCTGCTCGACGTCATCCCCGATCCGCTCGACCAGCACCAGGTCGCCGTCGTCCGCAAAGTCCTGGAACCGTGCCGCCTCGGACTTGCGTCGCTCCATCACGCTCGGGTGAGCCCAGGCGCGGTGCCATGACAGCCAGTTTCCCGTGTCGACCTCGCGGCCCATGACGCACATGCCGAACAAGTCGTCCAGGCCGCCGCCGTCCAGGCCGATGATCACGACCTCGGAGCGTTCGAGCAGCTGCTCAAGTGGCAGGCGTCTGGCCTGGGCTTGCCAGTAGTCCGCACCGGCCCAGCGGTCAGACCGAAGCGCGAGGCCCACCTCGACGTTGAGGTGCTTCGCCATGAATCCGCGCAGCGACTCCGGGCCGTCGTTGTCAGCCTTGCGGAACTCTCGCTCCAGGAACTCACGGTCGACCGAGAAGTTCAGGTTCGGGTTGACCATCCCGAAGTTCGCCGGGTCTTTGTGCTCCCCGGCGTCGATCATGGCCTGCGGGAACTCGTAGATCACCGGCACGAAACGCGGGTCGTGGATCTTGCCGTCGCGCACGTCGCGGGCGTACTGCAGTTTCGACCGGAACACGCCGGCCGGGCTGTCGTCCGACTGCGTGGTCAGGTAGATCACGAAGCCCTCGGGCCGGCTGGCCAAGCCGCCGGTCGCCTCGCGCAGCATGTTCTCGGCGTCTGGGCGCTTGCCGAACAGCCACAGCTCGTCGATCAGGTTGCCGACGCCCTTCTTCCCGCCTACGGTCTCGGCGTCTGCCGCCACGACCTTGAGCGCTGCACCGCTGAGCCGGTGCGTGATCGTCTTGACGTGCGCCTGAACGTGCATCAGAGCGTTTAGCTCCTCGTCGGCCCGCTCCGCGCACATATCCCGGGCAGGCGCGTAGGAGTTGTTCGCCACCTCGATGGTCGGCGCCAGGATCGAGAACTCGGCCGACTGGCGCCAGTTCAGGATCAGCGCGGTCATCATGATGCCGGCCGCGATGGTCGACTTCGCGTTCTTCTTCGGGATCAGCACGAACCACTCGGTGATCAGCCGGCGCCCGGTGTCCTCGTCGTAGGCGCCGAAGATCGACGCCACCAGGTCGAACACCCACGGCGCGCAGCACTCGCCGAAGGTCGGGCTGCCCGGCGCATCAACGATCCGCAGGGCCTTGAACACCTCCAGCGCCCTCTCGGCCTGCGCCGGGAACAGGGGCGACGGGATGATCGACCGGCCATCCCTCAGACGATCCGCCCAATCCAGGCAGGCCGTCGAGACCGGTTCACCCACGGTTGTTGACGATCAGCTTGGGAGGTGCTGCCGGGATGAACTTCGACGCGGCCCGCTTCGCAGCCACGTCCGCATCGTCGCGCTTGGTGCCGGCCTCTGCCTTCCTGGCATGGATGAACGGCGCGCTTGCGATTGCCATGCGATCACGGCGCAGCTGGTCGGCCTGCGGGTCGCGCATCACCTGCAGCATGTACTGCAGCGGGGTCTGCGCATCGCCTGCCGGCACCGACGCCGCGTCAGGTTCTGCGGCCTTCTTGCCCGAGCCCTTGGGCCTTCCAGCGCCGGGCCTGTATCCACCTCGCGCCATGGTCACCCCGCCAGTACTTGTTCAAGCTCGGCCATCGTGCGGTTGGACTTGAAACCGTTGCACGCTCGGCAGAGGCATTGCGTGTTGTCGTAGCTGTGCTGGCCGCCCCTTGCCAGCGGCACCACGTGGTCCAGTTCGGGGGCGTTGTGCTCTACGGTGCCGCGCAGCGCTTCCGGGGTCTCAATTCCGCAGAATCGGCAGCGCCAGCCGTCGCGCTCAAAGACGCTGCGCGATGTGAACCGACCCAACTTCAGGCCCGCGGTTTCTTTCGCTTTCCGCCAGCGGCGGTGCTGGTTGCGCGCGTCATTGCGTATGAACGAAGCGCACGCCGAACTGCAGTGCTTGACGTTCGAGTGGCCGTACAGCGGGCAGAACTTGGCCGGGCACTGTGGGCACGTCCTCTCTACAGCAGCCGCTCGGTGCAGCGCCAGTTCGGCGAGCCGCTGCGCAGTGTTGCCGGCCCTTACGCGGCACTTGTCGCTGCAGTACTTCGAATGAGGTCTGCCGACGAATGCAAGCGCGCACGCGGCGCACTTCTTGGCCACCGACTGGGCTTGGCTCGGGCCGCCTGCCTGAGACGGCGAACAGTCAGTGCACCGCTTGCGTGGTGCGCCCCTGGCTCCGACGAGCGCACTAAACCCGACCGCGCAGTCCACACACTGCAGCTGGCGGTATTCGGGCATTGATTCCGTGGTTCAGATAATCAAACGGGGGGGCATTCCCGCCGGATGCG
>CAZBSB010000222.1:0-4111 GCA_964494535.1 uncultured Rhodospirillales bacterium | reverse complement strand
CCCGGCATCAGTAGCTCCTCTTGCAAAGAGCCGTGTCATTACGCTGGATAAGGCAACTGAAACGGCTCTGGCCAATTCTTCTCAACTCAAGGCCGCCGCTGCCGCGATGGGGGTAAGCGAGGGGGAGCAAAGACAGGCGGGGGCGCTGCCCAATCCCGAATTCGGCATCGAAGCGGAAAATATAGCCGGCCAAGGGCCTTACCGTGGAACGGACTCCGCCGAAATGACGTACGGCGTTTCGCAGTTGATAGAGATCGGCGGCAAGCGTTCAGCGCGCCAGGAAGCGGCCAATCAAGGTCATGCCGTCGCCAAAGCCGAATATGAAGGAACCCGCCTCAACCTTATCCGAGATGTCAAGATAGCCTATGCCGAAGCCGTGGCAGCTAAAGAAACTGTAGCACTAGCGAAAAAACAAAAATCGCTGGCAGCCGAAGTTCTAAAAAACGTAGTGCAACGTGTTAATGCGGCGGCAGAACCGCTTTTTCAACGAAGCAAATCGGAAGTAGCGTTGGCCACCAGTGAAATGGCATTGGACAAGGCGCAACGGGATTACACAACGGCACGTAGAAATCTTGCGGCTTTATGGAATTCGGAAAACGCCGATTTTGATCTGGATTCTTCTCGGTTTTTTGAAATTATCCCGTCGAAAGCACTGATCCAGGCCGATGCGACTAAGCTCAATCCTGACCTTCGACGCTTGGGTGCAGAAGAGGCTCGCCGTCGCGCTCTGCTCGATTTGGAAAAAGCCAATGCCATCCCTGACCCCACCGTAAGCGTCGGGGTGCGAGATTTTCGTGAGAGCAGACAACGGGCGTTTGTTTTTGGGCTGTCAATCCCGATTCCGGTGTTCAACCTTAACCGTGGAAATATTGCCAAAGCGTATAGTGAAGTAAACAAGACACTCAGCGATAAGCAGTCCGCGGAAATCGCGCTAAGCACGGAACTTGCACATAACCAGCAGGAACTGGAAAATGCCTATCATCAGGCAAAGACTCTGAAAAACACCATCATTCCCGCTGCCCAGAAAGCCTATGAGCTTTCCCGACAAGGCTATCAGGCTGGGAAATTCCCTTATCTCGAAGTTCTGGACGCGCAACGGACATTAGTGGAAGCACGGGCGCAATACAACGATGCACTCAGAAACTATCACAACAAACGTGCGGAGGTTGAACGGCTTACAGCCAAATATCAACCATCACCCGATGAAAAGGAAGACTCTCATGCGGATTAAACCCATTCATATTATTCTGATGCTTGTCATAGCTTTTGGAATCTATTTTCCCCGTGGCTCCGAGGCTAGTGGCACGCCAAAAGAAGCTCCTGCCGCTGCGGAAGCGCATGGTCATAAAGAAGGCGTGGCGCATGAGCCAGATGGCGACGAGAAAGAAGATGCAGATCATGCCCATGCTGAAGGAAACGATGATCACGGTGAAAATACAACTATCTCACCACAGGCTGCCGAAACGGCGGGTATAAAAACCGAAGAAGTAAACGGCGCATCCATTTATGAAACGGTCAACCTTACGGGCAAGATCACGCTAAACCAGAACACTACAGCGCAGGTCAAGGCGCGATTCCCAGGCGTTGTGCGCGACGTAAGAAAAAGCCCCGGCGAGATGGTAAGCAAAGGAGATGTGCTGGCAACCGTAGAAAGCAACGAAAGTTTGCAAGTTTATCAGATAAAATCACCGATAAACGGTGTCATACTTTCCCGCACCACAAATGTGGGGGACGTGGCGGGCGATACGCCTATGTTCACAGTTACCGACATTTCCGATGTGTGGGCGGAGTTCCACGTTTTCCCACGCGACATTGATCGCGTTAAAGCCGGACAGAAAGTTCTCATCACCAGTTTTGAAGGTGAGCATACGGGCGAAGCTGTGATCACGACGTTGCTGCCTATCGCGGAAGCTTCCAGCCAAACCGTGGTGGCGCGAGTTACTTTACCGAATCCTGACAAAGTATGGCGTGCGGGCATGACGGTGCGGGGCGATGCAGTCATTTCCGAGCGTCAGGTGCCATTGGCGGTCAAGAACCAGGCCATTCAGCGTTTAGAAGGCAACCTCGTAGTGTTTGTACAGGAAGGCGAGCGGTATGAGGCTCGGCCGATCCGCCCCGGCATTAGCGACGGGGAATGGACGGAAGTGCTGGAAGGGCTAAAGCAAAATGAACGCTATGTGAGTGAAAAAAGTTTCCAGATCAAGGCGAATATCGGCAAAGCCGGTGCCGCACATGAACATTAAAAGGATAGTGCTATGATCGAGCGTATTTTAGGATTCTCGCTCCACCACCGTTATATGATCGCTCTGGCCACAGCCGTCATGGCGGCCATTGGATTTTGGTCGCTTCAAAACCTGCCCATTGATGCCGTGCCGGATATCACCAACAATCAGGTGCAGATCAACACAACGGCTCCCGCGCTTTCTCCGCTGGAAATTGAAAAACAAGTAACCTTCCCGGTGGAAACAGCGCTGGCGGGCATTCCGGGTCTGGAAAGCACACGATCAATCTCACGCAACGGCTTTTCGCAAGTGACAGCCGTTTTCCACGACGATGTGGACATATACTTTGCCCGCCAGCAGGTGAATGAGCGGCTAACGGAAGCCAAAGAAACGCTGCCACAAGGTGCCGAACCGGTGATGGGAGCGATTTCCACCGGTCTTGGCGAGATCTATATGTGGACGGTCGCCTACACTCACCCCAAGGGTCAGGGCGCGACGATCAAAGATGGCGAACCCGGCTGGCAAAGTGACGGCAGTTATCTTACGCCAGAAGGACACAAGCTAAAAGGCGATGTGGAACTCGCTTCCTATTTGCGCACGGTGCAGGATTGGATTATCCGCCCGCAACTCAAGGGTGTTCCCGGCGTAGCTGGCGTGGATGCCATCGGCGGCTATGTGCGTCAATACCATGTGCAGCCTTACCCGGAAAAGCTGGTGGCGCTCAATTTGAGCTTTAACCAGATTGTGGAAGCTCTGGAGAAGAACAACCAGAGCGTTGGCGCGGGCTATATCGAAAAGAATGGCGAGTCATACGTTGTACGAGCGGATGGCCGTATCAGCACAACGGAAGAAATCGGCGCTATCGTGGTGGCGACACGCGGAGGCGTACCTATTTACTTACAGGATATTGCCGAAGTCGGCATCGGCAAGGAACTCCGCACCGGATCGGCGAGCGAAAACGGCCAAGAGGCGGTTGTCGGCACGGCTTTGATGCTGATCGGAGCTAATAGCCGCACCGTGGCGGAGGCCGTGGACGCTAAATTGAAAGAAATCGTCAAATCCTTACCCACGGGCATTGAGGCTAAGACCGTCCTGAATCGCACGAAGTTGGTCGATGCCACGATCAGCACTGTGCAAAAAAACCTTTCCGAAGGCGCGCTGCTTGTCATTGTCGTATTGTTCTTGGTGTTGGGCAATATTCGAGCCGCCATGATTACGGCTCTGGTTATCCCTATCTCCATGTTGATGACCGCAATCGGCATGGTGCGCTTGAATATCAGCGGCAACCTGATGAGCCTTGGCGCGCTTGATTTCGGTTTGATCGTCGATGGCGCAATCATCATCACGGAAAACTGCCTGCATCGGCTTGCGCATCATCAAAAAGAACTAGGTCGTGAGCTTAGCATGAAAGAACGACTGCATGTCGTCATGGCGGCGAGCAAGGAAATCATCCAACCGATTATCTTCGGACAGGCCATCATCATTTTAGTCTATGTGCCGATGCTCACTTTTACCGGGGTCGAGGGCAAGATGTTCGAGCCAATGGCGATTACCGTCATTCTGGCACTGGTGGCCGCTTTTATTCTTTCCATTACTTTTGTTCCGGCGATGATCGCTATTTTTGTCAAAGGCAAAGTGAAAGAAGGTGAAGGTCGGCTGATCGAGAAAGCAAAGGCACTATACCTCCCCCGTTTGGAATTTGCACTGGCAAAACCTCTGTTTACTGGTGCATTCGCACTGGGGTTGTTCATCGCGGCGCTGGTGGTCTTTACCTTCCTGGGCCGCGAGTTTATTCCTACGCTGGATGAGAAGGATATTGCCATGCATGCCATGCGTATTCCCAGCACCGCGCTGTCGGAATCGCAAGCCATGCACTTGCACGTGGAAAA
>CAZBSB010000221.1:0-4115 GCA_964494535.1 uncultured Rhodospirillales bacterium | reverse complement strand
GGAGCGCGCCGGCTGGCAAGGCGATTGGACGATACGGGATATCATTCTCAATATATCCAGCCTACCCACACCCGTCTTGCTGGCGAACGGCACGCTGGCGCTTGACGCCAAGCAGCTTGCGGTGAACGGCACCGTGCAAGACGCCACCAAGACCTGGCAGGCGCAATTCAACTTCACGCGCGATCATGCCGGCGCGAAGCCGGCGCTATTGCGCGTGGCGCGCGCGCAATTGCCGCTACTGGACGGCATGGTCAAGCTGCGCGATCTGCGCTGGCCGCTGGACAGCAAGTCGCCGCTGCAAACCACCGTCATGCTGGAAAAAATTCCGCTGCAGCCTTTGCTGCAACGCCTCACTGACGCCACGGCAAGCGCTACGGGCACGGTTTCCGGCACGCTTCCCGTCACGCGCCATGCTGACGGCCGGCTGCAAATCCCCACTTCGACTTTGGAGACCGACACGCCCGGCACACTGGCCGTTCCCGCCGCTTATTTGCCCGGCGATAACGAACAGATAGCGCTGCTGCGCGCCATATTGTCTGACCTGCGCTATGACAGCCTGCGCCTGACGCTAAGCAGCAGTGGGGATGGCAAATTGGAGGTCGCGCTGAGCATAAATGGCCGCAATCCCGCCGTGCAGAACGGCAAGCCGGTCAAATTAAATGTCAATCTGGGCGGCGATGTGCTAGGACTGCTGAATAATCAATTGCTAAGCATCATCGCGCCGACTCAACTGCTGCGGAACAACCATGACCCAAAATAGCCGCATTCTGCCGTCACTCTTGCTCATGGCTGGCATCGCGGCCTGCACCCCGACGGTGCAGGTGCAAGCACCGGACAAGCCGATTGAGATCAACCTGAATGTGAAGATCGAGCAGCGCGTGAAGATTGAGATCGAGAAAGACGTGCAGCAGGCCATCGCCAAGAATAAGAGCATCTTTTAGGGAGCGTTCCATGCGTCAATTCTCCGTTCTGCTGCTGGCCGTGCTGCTGTGCGCCATACCGGCCTGGGCGCTTGATCTGCAGTCAGCGCGCAACCAGGGTCTGGTGGGCGAGATGAATGACGGTTACGTCAAGGCCTTGCAGCCCAACCCCGATATTCAAGCCCTGGTCAGCGATGTGAACGGCAAGCGGCAGGCCGAATATCGCAAAATCTCTGCCGCCAACGGCCAACCCATCGAAGTCGTCGCCAAGCTGGCGGCCGGTCAGATCGTCAACAATCTCGGCAAGGGCGCTAAATACCAGAATAGCGCCGGCCAGTGGCAGACGCGCTGAGGCTCGCCTGCATTTCAATTAGGGCATGGCGCCGATATTGAGCCGCAGCAAGGTTGAAGGCTGCATCTGCACCGGGCGCTTGGACTGATGCCAGGTGCGCTCCCGGCTGCGCAACACCACTTCATTCGGCATACTGTCCAGCCAATGGCCGGCCGTTTTCGCTTGCCCAATCCACTCCGCCAAAGCCTGCGGCGCCACGGCCGCTACCTGTCCTTTGATGAGCGCCTGGAATGGCGCGGCTTGCGCCAGCGGGCTGGCATAGATGCTGTCACGCAGAAATTCCGTGCCGAGCGACGAGCGCAGCGAATAGCTACGGAACAGGCGCCCCACGGCGCCGTCAACCGGCGGCCGATAAGGCTCATCCGTGTGCAGCATCGGCGCCAGTGTCTGGTGCGGGCTGGGGCGGTCTTGATGAAAATCCACCGCGATATGGGCGTGGCGGGTGCCGAAGGTTTTCTGGTCGAAGCACAGGATATCGGCCACCAGCTGCGCCTGCTGCAGGATTTTCTGCCACGCTAACGCCTCCTCGCCACGCTGGAATCTTACCCCCGAACTTCTGCCGGCCATGCCAGGTTCGATTTGGTTGGGGCGTCCCAACAATTCCCGCGCCAGCGTCTGCAGCCCACGGCGCCTAAGCCGTGCGAAATCCGCCACATCCATTTTATGGCTGTAATTAAAATCGCCCACGCCCAGCTGCGGCGCGAAATTCTGGCGTTGCACATCACTCAACGCGCCAACCACGACCGGCAGATTAAGCGCAGCATAATCCGCGTGCGGCATATCCGGCCGCGTCAGCCCACGCAATGCCACGCGCTGTGCCGTCGGCACGGTCAGCTGTAACCCTGTTACGGCGGCAAAAGGCGTGGAGTTAACGCGTTGAGCTTCGCTCATCTTGCTTTAGGCCTGTGGTTGAATGGCGAGGCGCATGAAACTGGCGTTCACCGCCTGATCCGGCCGGTGCGACCGGTGCCAGGTGTGATCCGCGGACATTAAAGTCACGTCGTTAGGTTGCGGCTGGAACAAGATGCCGGCGGCCTTGACCTGCGCCAGCCAGGCGGCCTGCGCGGCGGGCGCCGCTTCATGCAGCCGCGCCAGATTACCCAAGGATGGCGCGGTGCTGCCATCATCGCGTAACGCCAGCCGATCGCGCAGAGATTCCGTCGGCGCCGCCGACCGCACCAGATAGACCCGCATCAGCCGCGCCGCGCCGCGCGCGCTGATGGCTCCATCACGGTGCCAGCCCGCTGACAACACATGCTGTGGCCCTGGCCTGTCCTGATGAAAATCCAACAGTATCTTGGCTGGCGTCACCCCAAAGGTCTCAACGTCGAAACGCAGGATAGACGCCACAAGAGGTTTCTGCGCCATAATCTTCGCGTTCAGCCGTGCCACCTGATGCGCATTCGGCCGGTAACGCTGCAATTCCTGACCGGCGGCATCTTTGAAAGAAACCTGGCTCGGCACCGCACCCACCAGCTGCGCGCGCAAAATCTGTTCGGCGGTGCCGTTAACCCGGTGATTGGCATGCTGCACGGCCACGCTGTGCCCGCGCGTCACGAAATAACCCAGGCTCGCATCCGGCGCGAAGCGCGCCTGCGCGTCATCCGTCAGCTGACCGATGACCACCGGCAAATCCAGCCGGCGATAATCCGTTGGGGTCAAAGCGGTCGCCAGCGCAGCCAACTGCCGCTGCCGCTCTGGCGACAGCGTTAGGTGCAGCGCGCCGGTGGCGGCGGCAAAAGGGGCTGGAGATGCAAGCGTGGTCAACATGCCTGGTGCCTTTTCATTCGCTGCCGCCCAGCCTATGCTTGGCCTCGGGCGAAAGCATTTATTTTCTCGTTTACCGGTTCAGGTTAACCCATGTCGGCCAACGGCTTTATCCATCTCCGCGTCGCCAGCAGCTATTCGTTGGCCGAAGGCGCCATCAGAATCAGCGAGGACAAGCCCAAAGACGGCGCCGCCCTGGCGCGTAAGGACTTGATTGGACTGTGTAAAGAACACGCTATGCCGGCGGTGGCGGTGACGGATCACGGCAATCTGTTCGGCTCATTGGAGTTCGCCATGGCGGCCACCGACTCCGGCATTCAGCCCATCATCGGTTGCACACTGGCCGTGCTGCGCGAGGGTGCGGCGCAAAAAAACGGCCTGCCGGTGACCGATAAACTGCCCCTGTTGGCCATGAACCAAACGGGCTACCAAAATCTGGTCAAACTGGTCAGCACCGCCTTTTTGGCGCCGGAACGGCTGCAGCCTTGCGTCACCTGGGATGAAGTGCAGCAGCATAGCGCCGACCTCATCGCCCTCACCGGCGGCGCGGCGGGATCGCTCGGCGTCTTGTTGCTCGCAGGCCAGCACACGGCGGCGCTGGCCTGCCTGCGCCGGCTGCAGGCGATTTTCCCGCAGCGGCTCTATATCGAACTGCAGCGGCACGAAACCGGCGCCATCGGCGCCGCAGAAGCGGCGCTGGAGCCGCCATTCCTGCAACTGGCCTATGAGCATGACATACCGCTGGTCGCCACCAACGACGTTTATTTCGGCGAACCAGACATGGTGGAAGCGCATGACGCGCTGCTCTGCATCGCCGACAAGACGGTGCTGGCGGAAACCAAGCGGCGACGCCTGACGCCCGAGCATTATTTCAAAAGTGCTAAGCAGATGCGCGACCTCTTCGCCGATATTCCCGAAGCCTGCGATAATACCCTGGTCATCGCCCAACGCTGCAGTTTTTGGCCGGGCAAGATTGACCCCATTCTGCCCCCCTTCCCCACCCAAGCTGGCCGCAGCGAAATTGACGAGTTGCGGGCGCAGGCCAAAGATGGCCTGGCGCAGCGCCTGGCCAGTGT
>CAZBSB010000220.1:0-4126 GCA_964494535.1 uncultured Rhodospirillales bacterium | reverse complement strand
GCACCTCATCCGATTCAATCTGCCGGATAGTGATGCGGTTGACGCCGGACTTGGCCATCAAATCCTCGATTGTCCAGCCGAGCAGACCACGCGCCCCGCGAATTTGTCGTCCCGTGATTGTCATAATGGCTATCCTACAGCATTGTATTGGTTAACGCGACACCATTATATGCTTTCAAGGCTTAAATATCCCTGTATTTCCTGAGATTTTCTGCATCCACAACAGAGCGAATATCTACGATGATAATATGAAATTATAAATATTGCTATTTATGTTGAAATTGTCGCCCAAGCCTGCTACAAGTGAGAAATTGACATAAGGCCATATTTTAAGAACGCATATTTGAGCAACGCATTTACGGGGAGGACATAATGAGCAGGCATAAGAGTAAAAACAAGGTAACCAGCATCAAGACGGGCATGGTGCCAACGAAAGAGCGGCATCAGCATAATGGCGGCATTATCGCCGAGGTCACCGAACTGGACAATCAGGGCAAGGCACTTATGCACCGTTACCGCGCCGTCTGGGAATGTCCATTGGATGCCTATAAAGACAAAAAGATCATCACGGAGCCGGAATATCTATCAGGCCTTCGCTTTCGCCAGGCTTACTATCGGGCTGTGCTGAGCCGCCGCGCCGGGTATGAACGGTTGAATGCCGCTCCTATGGACACAAGCCTAACACCGAGCGAACGCATATTAAGAGATGCCTACAAAATCTTGCCCTCCTATAATAAGGGAGCAGTTATCGATATTTGCGGGCACGATCGTTATGCGGAAAGTGAGAAAGAAGTTAAGGCACTCCGTAACGGCCTTGGACGGCTGGCGAGATGCTGGCACATGGCTGCCATCGAGGTCACCAAACCCGTTAGCCGGAAAGTCTGAGGCTAAAAATGGAGAATGTAGCGCTCATGACCAATGATCCGCCGATCATGTTCTGGAGCGACAAAGCCAGGGCGACCATGAAAAGCAAACTCAGCCCGCTGGCCATTGACTGGCTTTCGGCGCTCATGGAGGTAACAGAGCATAAGCGCAAAACGACCTAAGCCCAAAAACCGCAGTCTGCATACATAGTATAAGGGGACAATTTTCCGTCCCGACAGATTAAGCCACTGGCCTCATGCAGACCGGTGGCTTTTTTATTAAACGACCACCCGACATTGAACCGAACACCCAATCGTCTCTGAACGTGCCAAGCCCTGCTTTGCGCGACGGAGTCGTTTTTTCACGGAGACAATATGAGCAATGATTTACGCAGTGCGATGAAATCGCAATTCCGGTTGGCGTCCAAAGAGGTCTGTAAGCCAAAAGCGGAATACCAAGAGGAATACCATGAGGAAGAAAATGGTAACACCAAAAGCTACGCGCAAGTTGAGAGTATGGTGTTACCACCAAACTCTGGTGCGCTAAAGCGCGAGGGTATTCCCAGCGGTGTTACCAATGGTGTTACCAGAGGAAGGCCGCACCCGCTCACAATCAGGCTCTCGGACGAACACAAGGAACTGATCCGCGCCAAGGCACAAGCCGCAGGCGTGACGGTCAATGTCTATGCCAAAGCCGTCTTGCTCGGCAACGACTACCGACCCCCGTTGAATAAAGAGCTATGTCGGGAATTATTCATCCTGAACCGGGAACTGGGGCGGCAAGGCACCAATCTGAACCAGATAGCCAAGCAGCTGAATGCCGGAATTAAGACGCCGGATCAGGCGCACAATGCCGTGGCTGTGCTGACCGACGAGCTGACCCTCGTTTATCGGGCGGTCTATACCACCCTAATGAACGGACAGGAGGAGGCTTGATTATTAAAAGCCACATTCGGGGCGGCTTCCGTTCGGCGGCTCAATATCTCAAGGAACAGGGTAAGAACGAGAAAACACGCCTTGTCGAAATCAGCGATCCATCAGCAAAAAACTTGGATGAAGCGTTCCAGAATATGTGGGCTATCGCCAGCACCACCCGCTGTACCAAGCCGTTGCACCATATCAGCATCAATCCCATGAAAGGAGAGTTCCTGACCGATAAGCAATTATTGGCCATTGTCGAACGCTGCGAAGAAAAATACGGCTACAAAATGTTTCACCACCAGCGGGTGATTGTCGAACACGTTAAGGACGGTAGGCAGCATTTTCACGTTGTTTGGAATCGCGTGAGCCTTGTCACCGGCAAGCCGGTTTGGCCGGGTGAGCATTGGAACAAATCCAAACAAGTCTGCCGTGAGATGGAAAAGGAGCTTGGCCTGAAGCGGCCAGCCCCGCGCCGGACAAAAACGGTGTTCGTTAAGGCGCATAGAAGAACGAAGGCTAAGAAAAATTATACCACGCTTAAAACCAAGCGACCGGCCACATCAGGACGGCTAACAGCTTGGCAACCACCAAAACTACGATTGCCGATTTTGCCTCCAGCCATACCGGCAAACTTTCAGCCCATGCATGTTTCGCCGCTTTGGTATCGCAAGCGACGGGGTAAAGGCCAAAACATTCCTGACTCTGAAAAAATGCCGATCCGTAGCCAGCAAATGGGTTTGGCCGAACTGATCGCATGGGCATTTGCCAATGGACGGCTCGATATTTTAGCCGCCTACGGGATTTATCTGCCTGCGGATTATTTTGAGCCGTAAGCGGCCAGCATTGCAAACACGAAATTGTGAGAAGGAATTACCCATGAAGCAGCCATGCATTCGTGCCGATAGCTTTGTCCTTAAATCTCGTCGCATTCGTATCTATCGCGTCCGGCAACGCGGCAGCAGCACGGTGCTTTGGACATCGGCAGACGCCGCGCTGCGTTACCTCAAAAAACTACAAATCCAGCAATTACAGGCCAAGCACAAAGGCCGGTAATGCCGTGTCCGCATGAGGCGGCGCGGCAATTCAACATAGTCAGGAGAAGCATATGAAGATTGGCACATTTGTTCAAAATCACGACGGATCACTGTTAGGGCGCATTCACGGTCTGGGATTCGTCACTGTGGCCGTGGCGGGGGAGCCGCAAAGCAGCCGAAACGGCAAGGACTATTACCGCCTTATCGCCGACCCCGCCAAAGATGTTTACGAAATCGGCTTTGCCTTTGCCAAGCAGAAGGATGGGCAAACCTATTATTCCGTCAGCATCGACTCCCCGATGTTCCCGCAGCCGGTCAATGCCGCCCTGTTTCAGGACAAGGGTAATCCCGGCGTCTTTAACCTGATCTGGAACCGGCCAGAAGCTCAGGGTCTCAAACCGGAAGTCGCGACACAACCGTCACGCCGGAATGACGGGCAGCAGCACAATACTCTGTAATCAGACCAACCATTCATTACCAACCATGCCCCGCAAGGCTCCTGTCTTGCGGGGTTTTTATTGACCGGAGGTATTTATGAGTAGTGACCAAAAACTCAGCGTCTTCGACCGCGTTACTCAGAAAATTATTGCCGACTTAGAGCATGGCGTCTTGCCGTGGCAAAAGCCGTGGAACGGCGGCGACGGCATTGACCACATCACGCGACCACTACGCCATACGGGGGAACCCTATAATGGCGTCAACATCCTGCTCCTGTGGGATGAAGCCGCGACCAAGGGCTTTGCTAACCCGACTTGGATGACTTTCAAACAGGCTGAAGAGTATGGCGGCAAGGTCAGGAAGGGTGAGAAAGCCGCCTTTGTTGTCTATGCCAACAAGCTGACCAAATCCTAAACCGACGAGAAGACCGGCGCGGACGTTGAGCGGCAAATCCCGTTTCTACGGGGCTATCACGTCTTCAATGTCCAGCAGATTGAAGGCTTGCCGGAGAAGTTTGCCCTACCGGCCAAGCCACCCATTCAAACAACTGTAGGGCGGTTGGAACGGGTTGAGCATTTTATCCGCAATACGAAAGCAGATATTAAACACGGCGGCGATGGTGCTTTTTACTCCGAAATGCTGGATCAAATCCATCTGCCTAATATCGACGCCTTTAAGGACAGTGAAAGCTACTACGCCACGCTGGCGCACGAAGCGACCCACTGGACAAAACACGAGAAGCGGCTGAACCGCGACTTTGGCCGCGTGAAGTGGGGCGACGAAGGTTATGCCAAGGAAGAGTTGGTCGCCGAAATCGGTTCAGCGTTCCTTTGTGCCGATCTGGGCATTACGCCGGAAACGCGGGAAGAC
>CAZBSB010000219.1:0-4126 GCA_964494535.1 uncultured Rhodospirillales bacterium | reverse complement strand
CATGCGATTTTTGGTGCCATGATCGAAAGCCATTTGGTCGAAGGAAACCAGAAAGCAGAGGGTAAACCGCGCGAGCAATTGGTGTATGGTCAGAGCATTACCGATGCTTGCATCAATTTTGAAACGACTGAACAAGTATTGCAGCAGTTGGCACACGCGGTGGATAAACGTCGCAAGCGCCGCAAACGCTGATTTATTGTTTAAGGGCGAGCCCAGCGTGCAATGAAACGCGATAGGCGCTCAAGGCAGGGATGGCTGCCAATAGCAAAGCACCCACGATTATGATACCGAGGACCATGAGCGCAGCAGGGTTGAGCGTGAAAGGGGTGATAAATAGACCGTAATTCTCAGCTAGAACCGTTTGCGCCGATTGGGTTGCCATTACTAATGCAATGAGCGCAAGCGCGATGCCGCTGAGCGTAATCAACAGTGCTTCCAGTTCGATCATCCAAAACACGAAAGACGGTCTTGCACCAATGGCGCGGAGCACGGCGATTTCACGTTGTCGTTCCCGGATCGATGATAGTAGCAGCGTGCTCAAGCCTAGCAGTGATGAAAGCAGCACTAGCGCAGCAATGAGTTGCAGGGTGTTTTCCATGGTGCGGGTGATTTGCCATAAATCGGTGAGGGCAATGCCTGGCAAGATCGCCATGAGGGGTTCTTTGCGATAATCATTGATGTGGCGTTGCACCTGAAACGTGGCCATTTTGGTTTGCAGGCCGACGAAGATGGCGGTGATCGCTTTCGGGGTAAGCGGGCGAGTATTGATGTCGGTATCCGATGAGTTGTGACTGGGAAGCTTGATGCCATCGCGCCAGTTTAAATGAATCGCCTCCATGCCTTCCAGGTTGATATATAACGCATGATCGATGGGGGTTCCCGTTGGTTTTAGAATTCCCACGATATTAAAAGCCCGCTCATCATGCAGACTGAACTGGGTCTGCCCAATACCATGTGCTAAATGAATTGAATCACCGAGGCGATAACCGAGGTTTTTTGCAACCTGCGCACCTAGCACGACATCGAATCGATGAACCAGTGCATGACCTGCAGCAAATGTCAGCGGTTGTTGCTCACCATAACGGTAATGCCTAAAGAAATCACCGGTAGTACCTACCACGCGATAGCCGCGATGAGAATCACCCAAAGAAATGGGAATGGCCCAAGCAAGCTTTTGATCGGCGAGTAGTGCTTGATAACTGGCCCAGGAAATATTGTTGGTAGCATGGCCAATATGGAATACTGAATAAAGCAATAGGTTGAGTTGGCCGGTGCGCGCGCCGACGATCAGATCGACACCGGAGACGGTCTTGCTAAAGCTTTCTCTAGCTTCAGTGCGGATATGTTCAATGCCGAGCAGTACAAACGTGCTGAGAGTGACGGACAGTATCGTCAAGAGCACTGAAAATTTGCGATAAAGCAGACTATAGCCCGCAACTTTAAAAAACATGTTGAGTTTCTCCAGCGCGATTGAGTTCAGCCAAGTTGATGTGATGCTGGAAATGAGGCGCAAGCGTGTTATCGTGGCTGACAAAAATCAATGTCGTGTTTTGTGTGCTGCTGAGGGTAAGCAATGTTTCAATGAAGCGGTCGCGCGTTGCTTGATCCAGGGCAGAAGTCGGCTCATCCGCGATCAATATTTTAGGTTTGTTGATCAATGCGCGGGCAATGGCAACCCGTTGTTGTTGACCGACGCTGAGTCGATCCGCTTGTTGTGTAAATAATGCTTCATTAAGATTCAAGTCGGCAAATAGGTGTTTTGCACGGGTTGTAACCTCAGCAAGGTTACTATTCGCAAAATAAGCGGCTAAACGGACGTTATCGATCACGCTCAGATAGTGGATTAGATTGAACTGTTGAAAGACTACACCAATATGTTGAGCACGGAATCGGTCACGCTGCGCGGGTGACAATTGCGATAAGTCTTGGCCGAGTACTTCGATTTTACCGCGCGTTGCGATCAATATGCCGGCGATGAGATTGAGTAATGTCGATTTACCTGAACCAGAAGGGCCCTGGATGAAGAGTCGATCTCCCTGAGCAATCGACCAGAAAGGAATATCGAGCACGTAGGTTGTTGCTTTTCCAGGGTATTGGAATTGCAGTTCGCGAAGCATAACAGCTTGAGGTGGCGCAGGGGTGAACACGGAACCGACTCCTTCCTTAACACATTTTCCAGTGGGTTTAATTCGTTCGATTAGCAAGGATGATATACTGGCTGCTCAATATTCAAAATGCTTTTTTATGAATCCAAGCTTGCTGAATAGAAACATGGCGATTTTATTGCTCGCTGTCATGCTACTGCTGGTTGCTTGCGGGAAAGAATCCAGTGATAAACCGAACACATCAGCACTTACGCCAAGCACCGCGCAGCAAGCCCTTGACCCGTCGTTCAAAACTATTGAGTGGATCGATCTGATGCCGCAGGACGATCTTGATGCATTATTGAATCCGCCCGATTATTTGGATGAGATCGAGGATGGTTCGGAAGAAGATCAACTTAGCAATCAGTTTCAAACTGCGATTGCACAGGCTAGCGATGATCGCTATCAGCAAGCATTGGTATCGACGCACATCAAGCCTGAATTCGATAATCAAAAAATTCGTTTACCGGGTTTTATTGTGCCATTGGAATTTGGTAAGAATCAAACGATCACGCGGTTTTTTTTAGTTCCTTATTTTGGAGCTTGTATTCATTTACCGCCCCCGCCCCCGAATCAGATCGTTTATGGAGTTTTCGATAAAGGATTGAAAGTCGATGTGCTACATGAACCGTTCTGGATTAACGGAGTATTGCACACCACGTTGATGGAAAACGATATTGCTAAAGCAGCTTATACTATGACTGTTACAGAGATCGTGCCTTATGTCGATGAGGATATCGCTAATTAATTGAGCGAAATCGTCGTACGACTTGCGGTTAATTGTGTCGATCCTTGTTGATTGTGTGCAATCCATAGCACTTTGATGCGTTCAATACCGGGGAATTTTGCTACTAACGTTGTATGAATGGTGGTAAGTTTTGTGTTAGCTTGGCAGTTGAATGTATAACTCGCATGAAAATCAGGGTGTTCTCCCTGCGGATGAAAATGTTCAGCACTGGGCGTACCATCGATATAAGGCGCGCTTGCGGTTGCGGTTTCTAATTGGCAATGGGGCGATTCAATTTGAAATAACTGCTTACCCTCGGCCAGAACCTGCTTAGCGTGAGACAAGGCGTTCTGTTGTTTCTCATTTTGAGGAGGGTGCTCAAAACCGATGAGATTGATGGCGGGGGAAGTGAATTCGATGAATAATCTGCTATGCTCATAGATGATATAAAGTTCAGCTTCTCCATGAACATGCGCGCCATGCGTGTGATGAGTGTCAGCAGCTAATAGGCTAGCGCCCGAAAATAGCCAGCCGAGTAAACTCAATAAAAATTGCGAGAAAGTAAATTGGCTTAGTTTCATCATTGCGGTGATTGATTAACGATAGGTTAATGATATGATAATTTGAGCCTAGATTCAGATGGTTGTTCAAATTCTTACCAAGGCCACTAAGATTTTTAAGAATTTGTTAGGTAACACTTGACCATGTTCAAATGGCTTGATATAAGGGGGTTTGCAGAATCTTCTGTTAACGATTTACTACTAATAACCCAATAAACCGAAAAGGGGATTTAAATGAATAAATCTGATCTTATTGATGCGATTGCAAAGTCTGCCAGTATTTCAAAAGCTTCCGCAGGTGAGGCGCTTAACGGTGCATTGGCCGCGATTAAAGAAGCATTGAAGAAAAATGAAAGTGTAACATTGGTTGGTTTTGGAACATTTAAAGTAGGAAAAAGAGCTGCGCGAACTGGCCGCAATCCCCGTACCGGTGCCGAGATAAAAATTAAAGCAGCAAAAGTACCAAAATTCGCCCCTGGTAAAGCGCTTAAAGATGCAGTAAACTAGCAACCTATATCGATTAAGAGAAAAGGGTGCTTAGCTCAGCTGGTAGAGCGTCGCCCTTACAAGGCGAATGTCGGCGGTTCGATCCCGTCAGCACCCACCATTAAAGGTGGCTTGCCAAATATAAAATTATAAGTTGGAGTGGTAGTTCAGTTGGTTAGAATACCGGCCTGTCACGCCGGGGGTCGCGG
>CAZBSB010000218.1:0-4145 GCA_964494535.1 uncultured Rhodospirillales bacterium | reverse complement strand
CACACGAAGACGTAACGGTAGACAGTGGGTTTATTTTATCCGTAGAACCGATTCATAAGATGCTTGAAGGAACGGTGCGCCATATTCGCTCACGGCCGGATATGAGCCCTGGGGATCATGTGTATTTCCAGCACGATTCGAATTGGGAGTACGAAGTGGAAGGGGTGACGTACTATGCCATGAAGGAGGATAATATCTGGATGAAGAAGGTTATCCGGTTTGAAGAAGTCTCTGTTTGTCCGTATTGCAATGCATTAACGGAGGAAAGATTCTCAGGGGATGAAGGAGCAACTTTCTGCACTGATGGCTGTGGATGTTTAGAGGGAGAAAAAACCGTTTACAAATTTATCTGTCCTAACTGTGAGTCTATTTGTGATGAGGAAAAATGTGATTGTCAGTCATGAGACTGAAATTCTTAGAACCGGACAAAAAGCCAAAGTTGTCAAAGCGAGAGATTAGATTGATGCGGAGGGCTTTTAAATTGGGGGTTCATACGGGATTTGAAATATTGAACGACTACGAGGATAAGGATTACAGACGACTAGCCAGAACAAGGTTTAACGAATTACTAAAAACTATAAAATGAAAAAAGGAGCAGCATTAATCGCAGAAGAACGAATAAGGCAGATTGGGGGTGAACTATTTGGTTCAAAACATGATGATAACCATGTAAACCGAGAATTGATAAGGGCGGCAGTTTGTTATTGTGAGGCTGATAATCTTCCGCAAACTGAAAATGAAGATGGTGAGGATTTAATCGAGTGTGGTTACTGGCCTTGGGATAAAGAATACTGGAAGCCTACTCCTAATGATAGGATTAGAGAATTAACTAAAGCCGGGGCTTTGATCGCTGCCGAAATAGATAGGCTTCAGCGAATCAATAAAACACCTGAACCAGACAAAGCACCCCTAGCACAATAGCGATGCCTTTCCATTGGCGCTTGTCTCGTTTCTCCTGATCGGTGAGTTTTACCTGGATGGAATTCAATTCAGATAGTTTGGTCTTTTCGTCTACGAGAAGCCCTATTTGTTTTACCCGGGCCTTTAGAATGATGTCATCTCCGGCTACGATGCTGTTTAAGCGATTGATTTCAGCTACCTGCGCATCAACCAAGCTATCGAGTACGGACACCCGTTGAGCGATGGAGGTGAGTTTTCGGATCTTCCAGATCGGAGAGCAATACAGGCTATCGGATGATTGTGCCGATAATGGAATCGAGCTCAGGAGCACTCCAATTAGGAACAGGCCTGTTTTTAAGACGTTTGTTTTCATGATGCAGCCGGGTTGTGGTTTTGCGTTCAATAATCAGGGAATCTTTATGAAGTTGGACAACTTTGGTCCACACGGAATCTTTAGCAGCTACCTCTTTTTGTAAAGATTGGATACGCTGAATTTGAGATTGGATTTCTTTCTTCTGGCGTTCAAACTCCTTCTTTATCTGTTTGTCCTGTTTCGGAGCTATCAGGTATCCGACTCCCAGCCCCACGGCTAGCGTCATCAGAACTGTTATCAGGCTTTGTTTCATTGGGGATTTTGGTTCGTAGTCGAATGAGAAGTTCTATAAGTTTAGAGAATGATTCAAAAATACGTTCAAGCGATAGCACGGTAAGTAATGCCGAAATAATAAAGAATAGCCATATTTCAGAAAACACATGCTCGGTGCCCGATGGCCGCGATCCTTCTTTAACGAGAACGTAGACAAAGGCCCAGATAAACAAGATGTAGGCCGTAAGTTTTTTTAGCTCTTCTTTATCAAGATCACCGTCCTTGCCGGCAAAAATTTTAACAAGCCAACGAAATGAAAAGAACGCAATAAGCCCTCCGATAATCTTTAAAATCAAATCACCGTTTTCGTTGGATAGATTCATTCTTCTTTTTCGGGTTCGTAAAATCCTGGAGGCCGTGTTGACATAGCTCGTAACTTCATGGCGATATTCATAGCCATTTTCTCACCATCAGTTTCTAGCCTGCTTTTGATAAGAAGTACTTGCATTTTTGTTTCTTCATGATGTTTAGCCAGTGCATCGTGTTCCTTTTCACGGGTATCAATCCGGACATGGACATTTTTAATTTCATCCTTAATACCTTTGAGTGTTGAAATAAAGTAATTCCCCACCAACGTAGCTACAGCCACTAATAAAAATCCGATAACACCAAAGGCTAAACCTAATGCGTAGTCTCCTGAGACGGCACCGTCCGGAGTTAATGAACCACTTAAAGTCTGTAGTATTACCATTGGCTCTCAGTTTCCCAATGTTTAGGGTGTTTTATATGATGCCATGGTTTTCCTGGCGCAAAATATTCTGGAGTGCAGTCGAAATGCACAAATGTATTTTTATCAGCGAGGTATTGTTCAAATCCAATTCTTACTTTAATCCCCAGCTGCTTGGCGGCCTCCCGGATCATAGCGGCATTGAGCCGCGTTTCCTGTTCTGTATCCGTATCGGCATCCATGGCCAGGTAAAATTCATGGGGGGATGTAGCTGCTGCCTTAAATCCATCAGCTATCAATTGTTCTTGCTTTTCCCGGCTTCGGTTGAATGAATTTACCCGAACTGAGGCGGATTTCATATCGCGGTACTTATCGGCAATTCTCATCAGGAGTTCACAGACTACGAGTTTCCCGTAATCCTGGATATTCTCCATGAATTTAGACTCTGTAAACCAGAAATGTTTGGCAATTCGGGCGCTTCCCACCTCATAGCCATTCTCCTCCTGCCATTGAGCAAGGGGTATTTCTGCGCCATCAGGCTTTAGGATAAAGACCTTGGTATGGTGTTTATTGACCATTATTTCGAGCAGGTGAATTCTATTTCTGAATTCGCTGTACTGGCATCGTAGGCTAATGGGGATCCACCCGTAACCGTGCTCGATCCAATAACAAAGGAAGATTCCTGCAATTCTGCATCCACGGTTCCGGAAGAACGAGCCGTAATAGCCTTGTAATAAGAGCGCTTTGGGACTTTGAGGGCAATGGCCGATACGCTGGCTGGGAATTTTTCTTCGAGTTCAAGCATAGTATCGGAGAAGACTGCCTTTACTTTCCGTATTGCTGCATCATTATCGTAAATGAAATCGCCCGGATAAACTTCAGTTAAGAAGATGGTTCCTGAGCCCACAACAATCAATCCTTCGGAAGTGCCTGCATTATCGGTTGTGATCGTGCCGGTAAGAGTTTCAGCAAGCGGAATGGTACCCTTGGTAGGGATCGCTCCCAGGTACGGATGGGTTGTACCGGTGGTGATTCGCTCGACCTTGACTTCGTTATTGACTAGATTCTGGTTGATCATGGCGATGGGTTTTGTTAGGTAAATTTAAGGATAAATTTGCTTACTTAGGTTTGAGCTTATTTTGCTTCCGTTGCATCCTCCGATTTGCTTGTTCTAACTCCAAAGGAACCATCCGGCTTACGGTGTATCCCATATCAATCATGAACCGTTCGCGGCCTAATTCTGAGGCATCCCGATAGATAGCCTTTAGTTCTTCTTTCTTATCGGCATCACTGGCGCGCTCGTAGGCTTTCGAATTGATATAGGCCTGTGTCATATCTTTACGCTCTTGCCCCACATAGGTAGAAAGCAACTCGTACTGAGTGCCGTCAAGTTTAATATTTTCACCTTTTACCGTGATTGTTTTGGATGGCGCCCCGGGAAGCCAATCAGCATCGTAGTCTTTCTTGAAGTCCTGATACAATTTATACCGGAAGTCATCCGTGCTTACCTCTTTGAATTTGGTAGGATCAAATAAATAATACACGTATTTATTACGGCCTTCCGGATTGCCTGTTACTTTATCTCCCCAGATACTCACCTTTGCGGGCAAGGCGTCCCCCATAAACATTTTGTTCTGGTAGACGTTTCCTAGTTTTTTCCAGAATGAATCGTTCTGAACGTCTCGCAAGTACTCATCCGATGCCTTACTGATTGTAGCAAGGGTATTAGGATATACGATTGCTCCGACTGCTTCTGTAGTAGTAATAATCCAGTCGGTAGTCTTTTTATTTCCTCCGTCTTTAACGGCCTCCAGTAACTTGCTGGTACCTTGTAAGAATGTTTGATCAAGCGAGGAGCTGGCCACCTTAGGACCGGAAGTAATCATATCCGACAAGTAGGCGTCTACGTCTAGTAAAGGTTCGTTGTTAGCC
>CAZBSB010000217.1:0-4155 GCA_964494535.1 uncultured Rhodospirillales bacterium | reverse complement strand
GGCGGGGTTACAGGATCAGGAACTCATCATCGTCATCATGACCGAGCGCGGCATGAACGCGGTCATCAACCGTAGCGCGACGCTGGGCGCGGATGCCAGCGTCGCGGTGGGCGAGTTGGGCAAGGGCTATAACGCCGCCACCGGCGTGGGTATCAATTCCGATATGTATGCTTTTGCCAAAACCGCCGGCCTCTATGCCGGCATTTCGCTGGATGGCTCATGGATCGAGCAACGCGACAGCTGGAACAAAACACTCTATGGCGAAGCCGCCACCCCGCAAGGCATCCTCATAGACCGCACCTTCAGCGCCCCACAAGCGCAACCGCTAATCGCCGCTATGCCATAACAGTCAAAACCTTGGGTAAGAAATTTAAACTGCAGTCAAGGCAGCAGGGTGTTGTCTGAGGAATCATCTAGCAAAATGCTTTTAATGTTCTTGTGGGATAAGTAATTTTCTTAAGCGGATCAGCTTAAATCCCCTCGGTTCCAGTGTTGGCAGCCATTTGGCCAGCGCCTGCAGCGTGGCCGGGTGCGGGTGGCCGATGGCGATGGAGGAACCGTGGCGCCGGGCAACGCTTTCTGTCAAAGCTAACTGCCTGGCAATGGCCTGAGGCGTGATTACATCATCCAGAAACACATCGCGCGCCAGCGCCGGCACGCCAGCTTGACGCGCCGCGGCATAGCCGTTTGAGCGCGGCGATGTCACCGAATCCAGAAAGAACAGCCGGCGCGCCTTGATTTCCTGCATCACTGGTTGCAGCGCCGTGGCGTCGGCAGTAAAACGGCTGCCCATGTGGTTGTTCAGCCCGATGGCATTCGGCACAACGGCAAAAGCGTTCTGCACGTACCGCCGCACCTGCACCGGCGGCAAGTTCAGCGTCAACGCCGCTGGTCCAGGGTCTTCATCGCCCAGCGGCTGCATCGGCATGTGCAGTATGACATCATGGCCGCGCGCACCGGCTACTTTCGCCAGTGTCGTCGTGTGGCGGCCATAAGGCAAGAAAGCCAAGGTGACTTCCGCCGGCAGCGCTATCGCGCCCTGGGTGCCGTGCCACGACGGCCCACAATCGTCAATCACCAGCGCAATGACCGGTTGCTTGAAGCGCCGCCGTTGCTGCCCGCCGGTGATAGCATTTGGCAGTGCGGTTAGCGCTAGCTCCACCGCCTCGGCATAACGGTCACTCTGGTGCTCCAATATCAACGGCGGCAACATCAGCGGCGCGACTTCCGGCAGCGCGGGCGCCGGTTTTTTTATGGGCAGCGGGCGCGACACTGGCGCCGTTGGCGCGGCGACAGGCGGCACCGCTGTCGTCATCTCCTCCATGCCGCGCCAAATGAAAAACAACATGCCGCAAAACAGGGCAATAGCAATGGCGCCTGCCAAAAACTCCGGCGTTTTAGGCGGCATTCGGGCGCCACAACTGGAGCGATAAAGAATGCAGGATAACCAAGAAGCTACTGACTGTCATGCTCAGCGCCGCGAGATAGGGCGGCACCTGCCCCATCGCGGCAAACGGCAGCGCCACGAGATTGAAGATCAGCGCCCAGGCGAGGTTGAGGCCGATCACCGTGCGCGTCTTGCGCGCTAAATCTAAGACTGCGGGCACGAGGCGCAGATCGTCGCGCATCAGGCGCACCGGCGCCGCGGCGTCCGCCGCATCCGTGCCACTTTGCATGACGATGCCCAGATCGGCCGCCGCCAGTGCCGGCGCGTCATTGATGCCGTCGCCCACCATGGCCACGACCTCGCCCCATTTCCGCCGCTTTTGAATTTCCTGCAGTTTGTCCTGCGGCAAGGCCTCGCCTTCCACATGTGTGATGTTTAACCGCTTGGCGACGGACGCCGTGGTGTGCTTGTTGTCGCCGCTCATGATGGACAGCTTGATCCCCTGCTTCAACAACTGTGCGGCCACCTCCGGCGCTTCCGCCCGCAAGGCGTTGCGGAATGAGAGCAAGCCCAGCAAGCGCGGTCGCGGCGTCAGCGCGGCCACCCAGGAAAGCGTCCGGCCGCGCTCTTCCCAACCGGCGGCGGTCGCGGCAGCGTCTTCCAAAGGAATGGCGTGTTCCATCATGAATTGCAGATTGCCGCAAATCAGCTCCGTACCGTCCTGCAGCTTGCCACGCACACCACGACCAAAGGTAATAGCCGGTTCGCCGATCAGCACCGGCAATAGCGCGTTACGGGTTTTCACCGTGGCGCGCAGGCTAGCCGCCACGGGATGATTGACTTTCTGGTTCAAAGCAGCGGCATAGGCCAGCACCTGGTCGCCGGCATATTCACCGAAACCAACGGTCTCAGCCAATTCCGGCACGCCGCCGGCCAACGTGCCGGTCTTGTCGAAAATCACAGTGGTCACCGCCGCCGCGCGTTCCAACGCCGCGGCATCGCGCAGCAGAATGCCGTGCCGCGCCGCCTGCCCCACCGCCACGGCAATCGCCATCGGCACCGCCAGACCCAAAGCGCATGGACAGGCCATGAGCAAAACGGCCAGCGTGGATTGCAGTGCCATACCCATATCACTGCGCACAGTCCAGAACAGCAGCGTGAACGCCGCCAGGGCAAGAACGGCGGCGATGAAAGCAGCGGCGACTTGGTCGGCAAGCCTTTGCATCGGCGCATGGGTGGCCTGCGCCACCGCCACCATATCCGCCAGCCGGTCAACCATTGTCTGTCCGGCATGGCTGGTGACCTTGAACTGGATGCTACCGTTCAGACACAAGGTTCCGGCAATCACCGGATCACCGATTTCCAGCACACGCGGTGCGGCCTCACCAGTCACCAGCGCATAATCGAATGTCGCAGAACCGGCCGTAACGTCGCCGTCCAGCGGCACACGTTCGCCCGTCCAGACCGACAAAACATCGCCTACCGTCGCCTGCGATAAGCCAACCATGGTTTCATTCCCTGCCGCCACGCGCCGCACCTCTTGCGGCTGCAGCGTCACCAGGTGATGCACGGTTGCCATGGTTTTGCGCCGCAGGGCCGCTTCCAGCCACCGCCCCAGCAGCACGAACGTGATGATGAGCGCCGATGATTCGAAGGCAAGCGAACCGGCATCGGTCAAGACTCGCCAACAGCTAACGCCGTAGGCGATGCTGGAACCCAGCGCCACCAGCACATCCATATTGGCCGTGCGCTGCCGCAACGCCTGCGCCGCGCCCTGATAAAACGGCGCGCCGCCCCAGAATTGCACGACGCTGGCCAAGCCAAGCGCCAGCCACGGGGATAGTGTGACGACATGCCAGCCCAACGCGTGATCCAGCATTTCCACCAGCAACGGCGCCGACAGCAGCAGGCAGACGATGACGCGGATGATCTCGATACGCTCGCGGCGCAGTTGCGCGCCGATCCCACCCCAGATGGAGCCTTTATAACCGGCGCGGTTGACGGCGGCCAGCAGCGCTTCCGGCGTCGTTTGCGCACTGTCATATTCAATATCGGCGCGTTCCTGCACGAGATTGACCGTGGCGCGGCGCACACCCGGCACACGCAATAAATTATGTTCAACGCGCCCGACGCAATTGGCGCAATGCATTCCGGCGATGGCGAGCGCCAGTTGCTTCACCCCTTCCGCGTGCGGCGCGCCGCCCATGGGTTGCAGGACGGAAAAAGTCGGGTCTGGATTTTGCTGTGTCATGGCGCGAAAATAGCCGCTAATCTGCCCGCCGTCACCCTGAGACTAACTTTCATGACCGATACATTTGATCCACATAGCTTTTTTGCCACCCTGCTGGCCGGCAAAACCGATACGCCGACAACGCTGCGTTTCTTGGAGCAGCAAGGACGGCAGGGCATTACGCCAGAAACTCTCGTGGCGTTGGTGCAGGCGATGCGCGACAATGCCCTGCCTTTTCCGGCTATGCCCGACGCGATGGATGTGTGCGGCACGGGGGGCGACGGGCTGAACACGCCCAACATCTCCACCGCCGTGGCGCTGACTCTGGCCGGCTGCGGTGTGCCGGTGGTCAAGCACGGCAACCGCGCCGCCAGCAGCGCCTGCGGCTCCGCCGATGTGCTGGAGGCGCTGGGTGTTCGGCTTGAAGTATCCGCCACGACGGCCGCGCAGGCGCTGCAACAGGCCAATATCTGTTTTCTCTTCGCCCGCCATTATCACCCCGCGCTGCGTCATGCGGCGGAAGCGCGCAAGCTGTTCG
>CAZBSB010000216.1:0-4158 GCA_964494535.1 uncultured Rhodospirillales bacterium | reverse complement strand
CGTCTTGCGATCCTGGCGGGCATAGCCGTAATAGGGAATGACGGCGGTGATGCGCCGTGCCGAGGAGCGCCGCAACGCGTCCACCGTGATCAGCAGCTCCATCAAATTATCGTTGGCGGGAAAAGACGTGGACTGCAGCACAAACACATCCTCGCCGCGGATATTCTCCATGATCTCGACGAACACTTCCATATCGGCGAAGTGGCGCATGGTGGCCTGGCACAATTGCACGCCGAGATATTTGGCGATGGCGGCTGTCAGAGGCTGATTGCTGTTGCCGGAAATCAGTTTCATGGGTTTCTTCACCGTGCGCGATAATAATTGCTGTTACATAGCCGCCCCCCATGGGGCGATGGGCGCGACCCCGTATCATAAGGCGTCCCGTGAGGCCTTTGACCACGCTGTTATCTGGTCTCATCGTCCGTGTTGCGGCGCAAACTAACAGCGGCAGGCAGGGCTGTAAACAGGTGGAATTGGTTGCGCCAAAACGAGAATTAACCTTCGTCGCCGCTGTCGGAATCGGTAAAATTCGGGCGGCGGTGATGCTCGATATCTTGGCGTTGCGGCGTCAGGTCAGCCAGCGCGGCTTCATTGGCACGACGCTGCGGTGTGGTGCTTGCGGCAGGCGCCGACGCGGGTTCGTCATACAGCCAGCTGAGCCAGCGGGCAAAAGCGCGCGACGTTTGGGTCAGGCGGCGGCCATGCACACCGAAATTGACGGTCTGCCGCTGCCTAATTCGCTCCAATTTTTTCCAGGCCAACTCCAGTAATTGGCGCTGCCGACGCGCCAGGCGCCGGCCGGCCTTGGCATCCTCTAGACTCTGCCAGAATTGTCGGTGGCGGCGCGCAATCAGTTCGCGGCGGGCGCGCCGCTCAAGCAAGTCGAGTTGTGGATAGCTCGGAAGCGGCGCCTGTCGGCGTACCGCGGCAAGGCGTGGCCGAGACTTGCGCAATGGCAAGGGGTCATTTTTGCGGCGAATGATGATGCTGGCGACAATTCGCCCGTCCACCAGCAGCTGCTCTGGCAGGCGAAAATCCGCCGCCAGTAAACCCAGCGCGGCTTCGGGCATACCCGCTTCAGCAAGCGCGCGCGTCAGGCTTTTAGCTTTCAGAAAACGCGGCGCCGGGATGATGGCTTCGGTTATTTCCATGCTTGGCGCGCCGCCGCAACGCTGGTGACGATAGGATGCAAAAAATCGGCCGGTCAAAGACGAGGCGTTATGGCCGGCCGATGCTCAGTTCAAGTAGTTTTGGCAAGAGGGCTGGGCGGGGCTATCGCACCTTGTGCATATTTCGCCGTAGATGGCACGACACGTGCCGCCGGCTGACCTTTTGCAGCGGGTCTCTCCAGCGCCGGCGGCGGTACATCTGGTTCCGGTGCTGGCCCGCCGTCTTCCAAAGGCACGCGCGGCATTGCAGTGCGGTGAGACGGTCTGCGCCCATGCTGCGGTCCATGATCATCATGCTGCGGTCCCTGCGGTTCGCGCAACTGTGGGCCCTTACCTGCCCCACTATTATCACCGCGAAGATTAACAATATCTTCACGAAGTCTGTGTGCGGCTATTCCCTTGACAGCGAGAACCTTTTCCTCAACGACGAAACGTTGCGGCTGAGCCTTGGGATCGGGTTGGGCTTCCGGACCTTCGACACGCGGACCGCCATTATTCTTGGCGGTCAAAGCGGGACCCGAAGGAGGAGAGGCTGCCAGTTGGCCGCCGGCTCTTGGTTGGGCGACCGGACCGCCGGGACGCGCCACCAAACCGCGGCCTGGCGCTCTGCCCAAGCGCGCCGTGGCCGCTGGGCCGCCAACGGCTGCAGCCGGAGCAGCGCCCAGCCGCGCTGGCTGCGGTGCCGCCTCAACTTGTGTGTTGTTGATAACGCCCTTCGATTGCGCCACGCGCTGTGGTGATCCGGCGGTTGCCTCCGGGGCTTTTTTTGGATCGGGGGCTTCCGGCCGAGCCACCACGACAGACACCATAACATCGGTGGTCGTCTTACCATCTTCGCCAATGTTGACGACGGTACTGCCCATCCGTGCCGAGCCGTTCAATCCATTGATGCCGCCAGATACGCTGTTGCCATGCTGTTGCCAGACGCCGGCCTTAACGCTTCTCTCGTCCAACACGCCCGTTACTTCGCCTGGAACGCCGTCTTTTGCCATGGCACACTCCTGCTGTTCGCTAAAACACCTATTTCCTCTACAACCATACCTTAAACTCAGCCCACTTAACCAGTTAATTCACCGCACATTACTTTCGTGACCTCATAAGTCCTTAACGCCCTGTTAGCCAAAAACACGCGGCACGGCGGCAGCGCGCACTTTTGCTGGCTAAAACCTTGACGTCACGCGATGATATGCCTAGAGATGCCGGTCTGCCGTAAGCGCTGCTGCCTGCAAACAGGCGTTTGGGCGCAGTCGTGACCGCGCAGAACGAAACAGCAATTCAATCGGACTGACGGCCAGACGGGCCGCTGATCCCCTCAACCAAAGGAAGACATAGCATGGCCAATCATCCCTCCGCCGCCAAACGGGCGCGGCAATCCGTCAAGCGCAACACTGTCAACCGCGCCCGCCTGGCCGCGACGCGTGGCGCCGTGAAGAAAGTGGAAAAAGCGCTCGCAGCCGGCGATGCCGCCGCTGCCGCCGCTGCGCTGAAACAAGCTGAACCGGCACTGGCGCGCACGGCGCAAAAAGGTACCATCAAGCGCAAAACCGCGGCGCGCAAAACCTCGCGCCTCGCCAAGAAAGTCAAAGCGCTGCAAGCGCAATGAGTTAGAATGACGGCGCGGGATTTTTCCCGCGCCGCGCGCATTAAATGTGCGTATTTGCTGTCAAGCGAATCTTCCAATTGAATCCCGCGACGCGTTTGGTCTAGTGTCTTTTCTCCGGCGTAACGAAGATTGTTTTTCGTCCTGCGCCTTCTCCCCACACTTTTGCCAAGGCGACAACCATGAGCAAAACACAGCTTGCAACCGCGGAACATCCTCCCAATTTTCGCGGTCATGCTGGCGCTGTGTCTTTGTCGTTGCGCGGCTTGGTAGGCGTGTAAGTTTTCCGACCTTCCTTCCTGAATTTTCGGCATGAGTTCCGGCGCGGTGCGCCGGATGCGTGGGTTGCTGTTTGTTTTTGCTGCAGTGCTGGGCGCTTTGCTCCGGTGACAGAGAGACAGGCCGCTGTTGTTTTTCTTGAGGCATGGGTATGATGGCGGTTCAAAAAATGGATCAAGAACGTTCCGGACAAAAATTCACGATCGTGGCAGGCAAAGACAGCATGGAGCAGACGCAGGCCGCCGCCTGGCAGAAGGTGATGCAGGTGATGCGCGAGCGGCTGGGCGAAACGGTGTTTCAGCGCTGGCTGGCGCCGCTGCCGGCGCGCTGCGACGCGGCGGGCGTCGCCTTGCAAGCGCCCACGCGCTTCATGCAAGACTGGATTGAGCAGCATTATCTTGATCAGTTGCGCGCCTTGTGGCTGCAGGCGGGCGGCGGCGGCGCAGTGCAGGTGCAGGTGGCCAGCAATCTGCGGCCGTTGGCGGAGACCATGCCAGCTGAGCAGCCCGCTGTTGCGGTAGCGCCGGTTGCGGCTTTTCCGTCGACGGTGTCGCCGGCGACCGCGCCGGCTTTCGCGGACAACAGCGTTAGCACGCTTGATCCGCGCTTCACGTTCGAGAATTTTGTCGTCGGCCGCGCGAATGAACTGGCCTTCGCGGCGGCGCGGCGCGTGGCGGAGCAAAGCGCGCCAGGCTTCAATCCGCTATTCCTCTATGGCGGCGTCGGCTTGGGCAAGACGCATCTCATGCACGCCATCGCCTGGCATTTGCGCCGGCATCATCCGGAACGCCGCGTGATTTACATGTCGGCGGAAAAATTCATGTATCAGTTCGTGCGCGCCTTGCGCTTCAAGGATACGGTGGCGTTCAAGGATCAGTTCCGCTCGGTGGATGTGCTGCTGATTGACGATGTGCAATTCATCAGCGGGCGCGAACATACGCAGGAGGAGTTTTTCCACACCTTCAACGCGCTGGTAGATCAAAACCGTCAGGTCATCGTCTCGGCCGACAAGTCGCCGCAGGATTTGGAGAAGATCGAGGAACGGTTGCGCTCCCGCCTCGGCTGGGGGCTGGTGGCGGATATCCACCCCACCAACGCCGATCTGCGCCT
>CAZBSB010000215.1:0-4171 GCA_964494535.1 uncultured Rhodospirillales bacterium | reverse complement strand
GCATGGAAGATGGCCACGCATTGCGCCAGATTGAAAACGGAGAGCTGCGGTTGCGGCGCGCGTTTCGTGTCCAGCATGTTCACGGCCAGAAACGGGCAGCAGAAAGCGGCGCAGCGCAGATAATCCGCCGCGTCCGCCGGCAACCAGCCTTGCGTTTGCAATGCGGCGCGTAAGGGCTGCCAGACATGCTCACGGTGCAGCGCCAACAGCGCCTGACGCAGCGGTGAACGCAGGATGCGCGTGGCGTTGTGCGTGACCGTGATGTTCTCGTCTTGCACCGTGCAAGTCACCTGCAGTTGGTCATGCACCTGCTCCGGCTCGTAATACCAGAAGGGGTGCAGCAGACAATTATGCAGCGTGGCTTTGACCGGCGCGAGCAAGGCCGGATGGCGGCCGGCAAAAGCTGGATCAAACGCCACAAAAGCATCGCCGATGAGAAATTTGTTGCCGTTATGGTCATCGCCATGGCCGATGACCGAAGGTTGTTGCGCCGCCACTGCAGGCGCCAACCGGCGTTGCGCCTGCGCGATGATAGCATTTAACGTGCTGGGCATGGTCACACCATTGATGACCCAGCGTCGCGCCGCTAGTTCAACGAAGGGGATCGTGCTGCCATCCGGCAGCGTCACGCTCTGGCCAGAATAAAACAAATCCAGCCGCGGCGTGGCGCCGTTGACGCCGGTCAGGCGGTGCGAAAAGAGCTGATGCAGCGGCGACTGTTCAGACTCTGGCGTTTGCCCAGGCGGCTGCAGCGATTGCAGTATGACGGCGGTAGTGCGCTGCAGATAAGCCGTCTCCGCCTGCAGCACGCGCTGCAGCAAAGCTGTGTCATATTCGCCGTGCTGCAAAAACTGCGCATCCAGTTGCGCGGTCAAATCATAAGCCGTGGGCGCCGCGATTTTATCATACACCACACACTGCCGCCCGGGCACGGTGCTGGCTATGACGGGCTGCACGACCGGCCAGCCCTGCTGCTGCAGCAATTGCGCGCGGTAATATTCCGCCGCCTGCAGGCTTTGCTGCTCGCCTTCCTCGGCGTGGAATTTGAAGAAGTAGTCCTTGCCGCCGGCGGCGAAGGTGCCGTTGACGGAATTGAGCGAGACTTTGGAGCCGCGATTGATGCGGCAGTCTTGCAGTGCGCCGAGAGCAGGAAAAATTTCCTGCAGCAGCGCCTGCACCAGCGGCTCCGTTTGCTCGGGCGCGGTTTTTGCGGCGCGCACGATTTCCGCCAGCGTCTGCGTCATGTCAGGCGCGCTTGCGTGAGGTCGGGGTAAATCTCGTGCGGGCGCAGCGGCGCCTGGCGCAGTTGTTCGGCCGTCGTGCCGCCCGTGAGCAGGCCGATGACATGGGCGCCGGCCTGGAGGCCCGCCGCACAGCCGATGACCGAATCCTCAAATACCACGCAATCGCGCGGCGGCACATGCAACAGGTGAGCGGCGTGCAGGTAATAATCCGGCGCCGGCTTTTTGCGCAGCAGCTGGCCGTCAACCGCTAGATCATTGCCAATCACGCCGTCAAACAAGGCGGCGATGCCGCAGGCGTGGAGAATTTGCGCGATGTCCGTGGTCGCGTTGTTGGACACCACCGCCTGCTTCAAGCCCAGGGCGCGGGCGTGCGCCAGCAATTCCGGCAGGCCGGGGAGGAGCGGAAAGATGGCGTGGCGCCGCTTTGCTTCATAATCCGCCAGAATGGTCTGGATTTGTTCTGGCGGCAGCACCGCGCCTCGCTGGGTGCCGGCCGCTTCCGCCAGCTTGGCGATGAAGGTTTTGGGGTCATAGGCGAAGAGCGAGCGGATGAGCGGCGGGGCGAAGGTCACCTTCTCGCCCAGTGCGTCGCTGAACAAAGCGCCGCACAGCTGCTGGTCGAAGGTCAGGGAGTCAATCAGCACCCCGTCCATATCCCACAGCAGGGCAGACGTGCCGGCCGGTATGGTTAAATGGCCGGAGAGGACTTTCATGCCCGCTTGGTAAGGTTTTTCGTGATCCATGGCGGCATAAAAACGGATTTACCGCGGAATGTAAAAGCCTTTATAAATAAAGACGTGTTTTTCAAGGAAGATTGCCCGATGACGCTATCCGTGCAGCGCTGGAACTGGAAAGATTTGGACGCGGCCACACGCGCGCGGATCATTCGCCGGTCGGAGACGAATATTGACGACGCCATGGCGGCGGCTGGTGCCATCATCGCTGCCGTGCGCCAACGTGGCGACGACGCGCTGCGCGATTATGCGCGACAATTTGACAAAGCGGAACTGACCGGCAGCCTGAAGGCAACGCCGGAGGAATTTGAAAAGGCCTATCGCGCGCTCGATCCGGCCGTGACGGACGCCATCCGCGTCTGCGCCGCGAATGTGAAGCGGCATCATGAACAGCAGATGGCGCATGTGGAGTCTTTTTGGCTGGAAGAAGTGCAACCCGGGCTGCACGCCGGTGAGAAGGTAACGCCGGTGGATTCGGCCGGGCTTTATGTGCCGCGCGGCAAGGGCGCGTTTCCTTCCGTGATGTATATGCTCTGCACGCCGGCCGTGGTGGCGGGGGTGCGCAACATCGCGGTCTGCACACCGCCGACGCCGGAGGGCGGCGTGGATGCCGCGTCGCTGGTCGCGGCGGATATTTGCGGCGTGCGTAACGTCTATAAGGTCGGTGGCGCCCAGGCCATCGCCGCGCTGGCTTATGGCACGGCTACGATACCGCAGGTGGATATTGTCGCAGGGCCGGGCAACCCGTATGTCGCGGCAGCCAAGCGGCTGCTGAGCCATGTCATGAATACCGGGATGCCGGCGGGGCCGAGTGACTCCCTGGTGCTGGCCGACCATACGGCGCATCCGGAAAATACGGCGTGGGATTTGATCAATGAAGCCGAGCATGGGCCGGATTCGGCGGCGCTGCTCATCACACCCGATGCGAAACTGGCCGATGCGGTGGCGGCTATCCTGCCGCGTCTGATCGCCGGCTTGCCGTCGCCGCGACGCGAGTTTTGCACCACAGTGTTTAGCGGTTATGGCGGCATCATGCTGTGCCGCGATATGGCGGAGGCGCTGGAAGTGGCAAACCTTTACGCCGCCGAACATGCATTGATCAAGGTGGCCGATCCCGGCGCGGTGCTGCACCAGCTGCGTCATGCCGGCGAAATTCTCATCGGCGAAAGCACGCCGATGGTGATGGGCAATTTCGGCATCGGCGTCAATGCCGTGCTGCCCACGGGGCGGCAGGCGCGCACCCATAGCTGCACCTCGGTCTGGAGTTTCCTCAAGCGCACGAGCCTGGCTTATCTGACGGCGGACGGCTTCGCGCGGCTGGCGCCGCCGGTGACCACGCTGGCAGATTATGAAGGTTTCCCCGGTCATGCCGGCGTCATTCGGCAACGTGATCGGAGCGTGTTCCGTGATCTTGATCCAGCGCAGTTTGTCTCCGAGGCAAATAAGCAGACATGACAGAGACCGCGAACGGAACAGAGAAAACCGTCATGCGCTACCGCTTGGCGCGCGTCGCACCTTTACAGGCGGGAAAGCTGATGGGAGGAAGTTGCCTAGGGATTGCTCTAGCAGCGGGCGCCGCTATCTGCGTTATTGAGACAATATTGTTTATTGCATCTACTTTGCAGGGAAGACCCATAACCACAAGCGGTATTCCCATTTACCTTTTGCTTATGATTGCTTTTGCAGTTCTCTATGGAGTTATCGGTTTTATCATCGGCACGGGCAGCGCCTTGTTTTACAATGCTCTCAGCAAGTACCTCGGCGGGTTGGAGTTGGAGTTAATCTCGCAAGACAAAGATACGCCGCTATGAGCAGCATCGCGGTCATTGACTATGGTTCCGGCAATCTGCGCTCGGTCGCCAAGGCGCTGGCCGCCGTGGCGCAAGCCGGTGAAACCGTGCTGGTTACCAGTGATGCAAAACAAGTGGCTGCTGCCGACCGTATCGTGCTGCCCGGCGTCGGCGCCTTTGCGGATTGCTGGCAGGGACTGAACGCGTTGCCGGCGATGGTGCCGACGCTGCGGCAGCGTGTGCTGCAAGACGGCGTGCCGTTCCTGGGCATTTGCGTCGGCATGCAATTGCTGGCGGATGCCGGCTATGAACATGAAACCAGCCCGGGACTGGGCTGGATCAGCGGCGCGGTGCGCGCGCTGCCACGCCCGGAGAATGGCAAAATTCCGCATATGGGCTGGAC
>CAZBSB010000214.1:0-4183 GCA_964494535.1 uncultured Rhodospirillales bacterium | reverse complement strand
GCCCGGCGCGCGCGCGGCGCACCGCCTGCGCCACCGCGCCGATGGCTTCATCCTGCCCCACCACACGCTTGCCCAGATGCTGTTCCAGCTGCAGCAATTTTTCGCGCTCACCCGACAGCATTTTGTCCACCGGAATGCCGGTCCAGCGGCTGACGATGGCGGCGATGTCATCATCCTTCACCACTTCGTTCAGCATGGCATTGTCGCCCTGCTGCTCGGCCTGCTTGATGCGCCGTTCCAGATCAGGGATGACGCTATAGGTCAATTCGCCCGCCCGCGTGAAATTGCCGGCGCGCTGCGCCTGCTCCAGTTCCACCCGCGCCTGCTCAATCTGCTCTTTGTATTTTTGCGCGTTGTTCAGCTGGCTCTTCTCCGCCTGCCAGCGTTCCGTCAAACTTGCGGATTCGCGCTCCAACAGGCTCAACTCGTTGCTCAGCTTCTGCAGACGGTCTTGCGCCGCCTCGTCGGTTTCTTTTTTCAGCGCCGCCTGCTCGATTTTCAATTGCACGATGCGCCGATCCAATTCGTCAATCGCCTCCGGCTTGCTGTCCACCGCCATGCGCAGGCGCGCCGCCGCTTCGTCAATCAGGTCAATGGCTTTGTCGGGCAAAAAGCGGTCGGTGATATAACGGTTGGAGAGCGTGGCGGCGGCGACAATCGCGCCGTCAGTGATCCGCACACCGTGATGCAATTCATATTTTTCCTTCAGCCCGCGCAGGATAGAGATGGTGTCCGGCACCGAGGGTTGATCCACGAACACCGGCTGGAAGCGCCGCGCCAGGGCGGGGTCTTTCTCGATATATTGGCGGTATTCGTCCAGCGTGGTGGCGCCGACGCAATGCAGCGCCCCGCGCGCCAGCACCGGCTTCAGCATATTCGCCGCGTCCATGGCGCCGTCACCCTTGCCGGCGCCAACCAGCAAATGCAACTCGTCAATGAACACCACGATCTCGCCGGCCGCCGCCTCAATCTCGCTCAACACGGCTTTCAACCGTTCCTCGAACTCGCCGCGATACTTGGCGCCCGCCACCAGCGCGCCGAGGTCAAGCGCCATCAAGCGCCGGTTCTGCAGCCCTTCCGGCACGTCACCTTTGACAATACGTTGTGCCAGCCCTTCGGCAATCGCCGTCTTGCCCACACCCGGCTCGCCGATCAGCACAGGATTATTCTTGGTGCGCCGCGCCAGCACCTGGATGGTGCGGCGGATTTCATCGTCGCGGCCGATCACGGGGTCGAGCTTGCCTTCTTTCGCCACCGCCGTGAGGTCGCGGGCGTATTTCTTCAGCGCGTCATAGCCGCCTTCGGCGCCGGCACTGTCGGCCGTGCGGCCTTTGCGCAGTTCGTTGATGGCGCGGTTCAGCGCCTCCGCTTTCACGCCGCCCTTGCTCAAGGCTTCGTGTGCGCCGGTGCCGGTGGTGATGGCCATGGCGAGGAGCATCCGCTCCACGGTCACATAGCTGTCGCCGGCTTTTTTGGCGATGTCATCCGCTTGCGCCAGCATCCGCGCCAGCTCCTGCGACATGATGACCTGCAGGTTGGGATCGCTGGTCTTCACCTTGGGCAGCTTGTCGAGCTTGACCTGGTTGGCATCCGTCACTGCCCGCGGGTCGCCACCAGCCGCACGGATGAGATTGGCCGCCATGCCCTCGCGGTCATCCAACAACACCGCCAGCAGATGCTCCGGCAGCAATTGCTGATGCTGCAGCGCCAACGCCTTATATTGGGCGTTTTCCAGCATACCCCGCGAACGGTCGGTCAAATTCTCATAGGCCATGATTGATGCTCCTCTGACCCTATGTAAGCACGAAACGGCGCGCTGCAAGAGCGGTAAATGGCTAATTTACTATTTGAAAACCAATTTCTTGGACGCCGTGAAGTTAAACACCAGCCCAACGATGGAAGCCGGCACCAGCGCCAGCAGCTTATAGTCCTGCATCAGCGGCACCAGGTTGATGCACAGCGCATAAGTGGCGTAATTGGCGGCGAAGCCGGAGAGGTTGGCGAGCAGGAATTTCAGCCATTGCCGCCAGAGGCTGCCGCTGCCCTGCCCCCTGAAAGTGAAATGCCGGTTGAGCGCCCAAGTGACGGTGGCGGCGGCGAGATAGGAGATGACGCGGCCGCTATAAGGGTCAAGCCCCAGCCGCAGCAGCAGCCACAGCACGCCGGCATCCGCGATCAGCCCCGCCACGCCGACGCAGCCGAAGCTGATGAATTGCGGCAGCCAGGGGAAGCGCCGCAGCACCGGCTGCAGCAGGGGCGCGACTTTCTGCCACAACCGTTGCACGTTACTGATCCGGCGGCGTGGCGCTGGGCGCCGCGACATTCAAATAGCGCATCCGCTTCATCTCCCGCCGGCCGCGCGTGACCGTATCGAGAATCAATCCCGCTGTCAGGCTGAAGAAACCGAGGAACATCAGCCCCATGGCGAGGATGGCGGTGGGCAGGCGCGGCACCAGGCCGGTGAGCCAATATTCCTCCGCCACTGGCACGGCCAGCACCAGCGAAACCAGCGCGAAGACTAGCGCCACCAAAGTAAAGAACTGCATCGGCCGCTCTTCCTTGATCAGCACCACAATGGTGAAGAGGATGCGGAAACCATCTTTAAAAGTGCTGAGCTTGCTTTGCGAACCCGGCGGCCGGTCGCGATAGGGTGTTTTCACCTCATCCGTCGGCATGTGCAATTCCAGCGCATGAACCGTCAGCTCCGTCTCGATCTCGAAGCCCGCGGTGAGCGCCGGGAAGGATTTGACGAAGCGGCGCGAAAACACCCGATAGCCGGAGAGCATGTCCTTGAACCGGTCACCGAAGGTCATGGCCACCATGCTGGTGAGCATCACATTGCCCAGACGGTGGCCAGGTCGGTAAGCGGCCTTGATGTCCGTGACGCGCGCGCCATTGACCATGTCCAAAGGTCCATCCAGCAGCGCTTGAATCATCGCTGGCGCGGAGGCGGCGTCATAGGTCGCGTCGCCATCCACCAGCACATAAATATCCGCCTCGACGTCCGAGAACATGCGGCGCACGACATTGCCCTTGCCCTGCAGGGTCTCCCGCCGCACCACGGCGCCGGCGGTGGCGGCCACCGCCATGGTGTTGTCGCGCGAATTATTGTCATAGACATAAATGGTGGCCTGCGGTAACACGCGGCGGAAATCCTGCACCACCTTGGCGATGGCCTTTTCTTCGTTATAACACGGCACGATCACCGCCAGGCGCAGATGCGGCGGAAACTGGGCGGGAACAAGCGCGGTCTCGGTCATAGGCTCACTCGGTTTTCTGGCGGAACACTTGGCACAGCGCGTAGCTATAGCCCAGATTATCGGGAAATTTACGGCAACTTTCGGCGATGAAACGCAGGCCATAGGCGCCCAGCGCGTCGTCAATCAACCCGCGATGCGTCACCTGCCAATCGGGAATCAGCAGCAGGTAATCGCCGCGATAGGCGCCGATGCGCTCGGCGATAACGCGGTTGATGCCCTTATCACTGTCACGCGGGGTGACAAAATTGCTTTGCAGCCGCGTGACGCGCAGTACGGCGGGAAAGCTGGGAATGACATGCGAATAAGGCTCAAACCCCGCCATCAACAGCATGGTGGATTCCGGGTTGCTCACCGGCGGCACCAGCACCTGGATGAATTTCTCCGTCCAGGGCGCGCGCCCCCAATCGCCACCCCGCACCCCCGCCGCGATGACCAGCAGCAACGCGCCGGCCGCCAGCCACTTGATATTGGGCTGCAACGGCAGCATCCCCAGTGTCAGCACCAGCAGCAGCGGCGCCAGCATTTCCAGCGGAATGAGATAGCGATAGATGCTGAACAGCCCCAGCCAGGCCAGGTATGATAATGCTGCCGTCCACAGCAAGAAACGCGCCCCCAGCGGCTCGGCCAAGCGCAACGTGGCGTCCTGCCGGCGGCCGACCAGCACGGCGATAAGGCTGCACAACGGCAACAAAACATAGAGCGCCAAAACGCGCCAATCTTGCCAAACGATTTCGCCCACGCGTTTGGGATTGAGCGTGAAATGCCAGGGGAACAAGACGGCTTCCCGCGCATCGCGCGGCATGAATTGCACATCGCGCGCGCTGACCGGCGCGCCATAGGGCGAGCCGAAGATGTTGTTGAAATAAGGAAACAACGGATTTTGATAATGGCTCCAGAGATGCCACATCCAGAAGCCCTGCGTG
>CAZBSB010000213.1:0-4219 GCA_964494535.1 uncultured Rhodospirillales bacterium | reverse complement strand
GCCAGGATGCTGCGGCGCACCTTGTCCTGCCAGTAGTCGTAGTGGGCGATGCGGCGCAGGCTGGCCTCGATGCCGCCGAGCACGATGGCGACGTCGCCGAAGGCCTCGCGGCAGCGCTGCGCGTAGACCAGCGCCGCACGGTCGGGCCGCTTGCCGGCGGCGTCGCCGGGCGTGTACGCATCGTCGCTGCGCAGCCTGCGGTCGGCCGTGTAGCGGTTGATCATCGAGTCCATGTTGCCGGCGGTGACGCCGAAGAACAGCGTCGGCCGCCCCAGCGCCTTGAAGGGCTCGGCGCTCTGCCAGTCGGGCTGCGCGATGATGCCGACGCGGAAGCCCTGCGCCTCGAGCACGCGGCCGATCACCGCCATGCCGAAACTCGGATGGTCGACATAGGCGTCGCCGCTGACGATGACGATGTCGCAGGCGTCCCAGCCCAGCCGCTCCATCTCGGCGCGGCTCATCGGCAGCATCGGCGCCGGGCCGAAGCGCTTGGCCCAGTACGGTCGGTAGGCGGTCAGGGCCTTCGGGGCCTGCGGCGTGGCGAGGGTGGAGGAGGCGGACACGTCGATGCTGCACAGCGGCGCCCAGGGCGGGCGGCCGCGGATTGTCCCAGCTTGGCCCTGCCGGTGCCGACCAAGGGGTTTCGCCGGCTGCGCTACAGCGCGCGCCGCACCAGCGCGCCGCTCAGGCCGCGCAGCAGCCACTTGGGCGTCGCGCGCGCGGCCAGCGTGCCGGCCAGGTTCAGCGCGCCGGGCACGCGGATGACCTCGCCGCGCAGGCAAGCGCGGTAGCCCTCGGCCGCCACCTGCGCGGCGTCGCCGATCATGAACGCCGGCACGCGCGCCAACTCGCCGTTGGCCTGCACCGCGCCACGCACCATCTGCGTATCGGTGATGCCGGGGCACAGCGCGGTGATCGTCACGCCGCTGCCTTTCAACTCCTCCGACAGCGCCTCGGTCAGCGACAGCACGTAGGCCTTCGTGGCGGCATAGGTGGCCAGCGACGGCACCGGCTGGAAGGCGGCGATCGACGCCACGTTGAGCACGCGGCCCCAGCGGCGCTCGCGCATGCCGGGCAGGAACTGCGAGAGCATCGCCGTCAGCCCGGCGACGTTCAGCGCCACCAGCTCCTGGTGCCGCGCCGGCGCGATGTCACAGAAGGCGCCCTGCTCCAGCACGCCCGCGTTGTTGACCAGCACGTCCACCACCAGCCCCTGGCGTTCGAGCTTCGCGGCCAGCGCCTCGGCGGCGCCGGGCCGCGACAGATCGGCCGCAATGGCGTGCACCTCACGGCCGTGCGCCGTCTGCAGCACTGCCGCCAGCGCCCGCAGCTTGTCGGCGCTGCGCGCCACCAGCACCAGATCGAAGCCGCCGGCAGCGAAACAGCGTGCCAGTTGCTCGCCGATGCCCGCGGAGGCCCCGGTGACGAGGGCGGTGCGGCCGGCGTGTGCGGACTTGCGGGTCATCGATCGGCTCTCCTTCGGATGGACGCGCATTGTGCGACGAGCCCGGGCGGCGCCGCTATGCTTGCCAGCCCAGGTTCCACCACACGAGGACGCCCATGAGCCAAGCCGCCGCCGTACAGCAACTGCTGCAACCGCTTTTCCCCGGACTGCTGGGGCTGCAGCTGACCGAGGTCGGCCCCGACCGCATCGTCGCCACGATGTTGGTGCGGCCCGAGCTGTGCACCACCGGCGGCATCCTGCACGGCGGCGCGCACATGGCTTTCGCCGACACGCTGGGCGCGGTCGGCACCTTCGTCAACCTGCCCGAAGGCAAGGGCACGACGACGGTCGAGTCGAGCACCAAGTTCATCGGCGCCGCCAAGGCCGGCAGCACGGTCACCGGCGAGAGCACGCCGCTGCACAAGGGCCGCACGACGATGGTCTGGCAGACGACGATCCGCAACGCCGACGGCAAGCTGTGCGCGGTGGTGACGCAGACGCAGCTGGTCCTGGGCTGATGCCGCGCACGGCGCCCTACGGCAGCTGGGCCTCGCCGCTGAGCGCCGAACGCGCGGTGGCCGCCGGCATCGGCCTCGGCGACCCCGCCTTCGACGGCGACGCCGTGCTGTGGCAGGAATCGCGTCCGGCCGAAAAGGGCCGCAGCGTGGTCATGCGGCGCGCCGCCGACGGCGCGCTGCAGGAGCTGACGCCGGCACCGTGGAACGCACGCACGCGCGTGCACGAGTACGGCGGCCGCGCCTACCTGGTGGACCGCGGCGTGCTCGTCTTCAGCCACTTCGCCGACCAGCGGCTGTACCGTGCCGAACCCGGGCATGCGCCGCGTCCGATCACGCCCGAGGCGGTGGCGCTGCGCTATGCCGAGCTGTGCGCCGACGCGCGGCGCGGCCTGCTGTGGGCCGTGCGCGAGGATCATCGCGGCAGCGGCGAGCCGCGCAACGAGCTGGTCGTGCTGCGCGCCGACGGCGACGCCGCGGGCGGCCGCATCGTCGCCGCGGGCTGCGACTTCTATGCCGCGCCACGGCTGAACCCGCAAGGCACGCAGCTCGCGTGGCTCAGCTGGAACCATCCCGAGATGCCGTGGGACGGCTGCGAACTGTGGCTGGCCGATGTCGATGCCGACGGCATGCTGCACGGTGCGCGCCGCATCGCCGGCAGCCGCGACGAGGCGGTGCAGCAGCCGCTGTGGTCGCCCGACGGGCGGCTGCATTTCGTCTCCGACCGCAGCGGCTGGTGGAACCTGTACCGCTGCGGCGATGGCGGCGTCGAGGCGCTGTGCCCGATGGCGGCCGAGTTCGGCCAGCCGATGTGGAACCTCGGCCTGGCGACCTACGGCTTCGCCTCGGCGCGCCAGCTGGTCTGCAGCATCGTGCGCGATGCCGTGTCGCGGCTGGCCGTGCTCGACACCCACCGCCAGCGGCTGACCGAGCTCGACCTGCCGTACAGCAGCTTCGGCCACGTCGTCGCCGCCGCCGGGCGCGTGCTGTTCACCGGGGCGTCGCCGCTGCAGCCGCTGTCGCTGTACCTGCTGTCGCTGGACGGCGGCCCTGCGCAGCTGCTGCGCAGCGGCAGTGCGCTGCAGCCCGACCCCGGCTACACGTCGGTGGCGCGGCCGATTGCGTTCGCCAGCGCCGACGGCGCGACCGCGCATGGCTTGCACTATCCGCCATGCAACCGCGACTTCACGGGCCCGGCGCAGGAAAAGCCGCCACTGCTGGTGTTGAGCCACGGCGGGCCCACGGCGATGGCGTCCGATGCGTACCGCGCTGCCGTGCAGTTCTGGACCAGCCGCGGTTTTGCCGTGCTCGACGTCAACTACCGGGGCAGCAGCGGCTTCGGCCGCGCCTACCGCCGCAGCCTGGACGGTGCGTGGGGCGTGGCCGACGTGCAGGACTGCATCCACGGGGCGCGCTTCCTGGCGCAGCAAGGCCTGGCCGATGGCAGGCGGCTGATCGTGCGCGGCGGCAGCGCCGGCGGCTACACCACGCTGTGCGCCCTCGCCTTCCACGACGCCTTCGACTGCGGCGCCAGCCTGTACGGCATCGGCGATCTGCAGACGCTGGCCGAGGACACGCACAAGTTCGAGGCGCGCTACCTGGACCGGCTGGTCGGCCCGTGGCCCGCGGCGCGCGAGGTGTACCGCGCGCGCTCGCCGATCCACCACCTGGACGGCTTGCGGCGCCCGTTGATCCTGCTGCAGGGCACCGAAGACAAGGTGGTGCCACCCGCGCAGTCGCGGCGCATGCACGCAGCGCTGAAGGCGCGCGGCGTGCCGGTGGCGTACCTGGAGTTCGAGGGCGAGGCGCACGGCTTCCGCGACGCGGCGAACATCGTGCGTGCGCTGCTCGCCGAGGCGGGCTTCTACGCGCGGGTGCTGGGCTTCACGCTCGCCGACGCGGTGCCGCCGCTGGCCATCGACAACCTCTGATCACCAGCTCACCTCGCGGTCCGGCGTGGCGCCGATCTTGTGGATCGACAGGTCGGCGCCGTTGAATTCCTGCTCGGGCGTCAGCCGCAGCGGCGTGATGAGCCTGATCGCGCCATAGACGGCAAAGCCGCCGAGCAGCGCCCAGCCCACCCCGAGCAGCGTGCCCAGCAGCTGGGCGCTCAAGGCCACGCCGCCGAGGCCGCCCAGCGCCGCACTGCCGAAGATGCCGCAGGCGATGCCGCCCCAGGCGCCGCACAGCCCGTGCAGCGGCCACACGCCGAGCACGTCGTCGATCTTCCAGCGGTTCTGCGTCAGGGTGAACATGACGA
>CAZBSB010000212.1:0-4288 GCA_964494535.1 uncultured Rhodospirillales bacterium | reverse complement strand
TGCGCGCCGGCGCCAGCGCCGCGCTGGTCAGCCGCGTGCCGGACGGTGTGCCGAAAGAGGCGCGGCTGGTGCTGGTGCCGGACACCTTCAAGGCTTTGCAGGATTTAGGCAGCCGGGGACGCGCGCGCGCGCGCGCTGCTATTCTGGCCGTCACCGGATCGGTCGGCAAGACCGGCAGCAAGGAGATGCTGCGCCATATGCTCGGCCGCTGCGGCAGCGTGGCGGCGAGCCAGGGTAGCTTCAACAATCATTGGGGCGTGCCGCTCTCGCTGGCGCTGCTGCCGGAAGAAGCCGCGTTCGGCGTGTTCGAGCTGGGCATGAACCATGCCGGCGAGATGACGGCACTGACCAAGCAGGTGCAGCCGCAGGTCGCGCTGATCACCACCATCGAGGCCGTGCATCTGGAATTTTTTGCCGATACCGCCGCCATCGCCGATGCCAAGGCCGAGATTTTTCTGGGCATGAATGCGGCCGGCACGGCGGTGCTGAACCGCGACAATCCGCATTATGCGCGACTGGTCGCCCATGCCCGCACCCAAGGGTTGCGTCATATTCTGAGTTTCGGCAGCCAGGAGGGCAGCGACGCACAATTGCTGCGCTGCGCGGCCACCGGCAGCGGCAGTATCGTGGAGGCGAATTTTTTCGGCAAACCGCTGCAATTCCGCCTGGGCGCTGCCGGGCAGCATTATGCCATGAACGCGCTCGGCACGCTGCTGGCGGCGCAGGCGTCCGGCGCCGATTTGGCAACTTGCGCCGACGCGCTGGCCAGCTATCACGCGCCGACCGGACGCGGCGCGCGCCAGGATGTGAAGCTGCCGCAAGGCGGCACGGCCACCATCATTGACGAAAGCTATAATGCCAGTCCGGTGGCCACCCGCGCCGGTATTCTCACGCTGGGGCAAGTCATTCCCGCGCCCGGCGGCCGGCGCATCGCCGTGCTGGGCGATATGCGCGAGCTGGGCGCCACGGCGCCGCAATTGCACGCCGACCTGGCGCCCGCCTTGCAGGAAGCGCGCATAGACCTGCTGTTCTGTTGCGGCCATATCATCGAAGGCCTGTTCGCGGCCGCGCCCGCCGCCATGCGCGGCGCCTATGCGGGCGACAGCAAGGCGCTGGCGCCGAAGGTGGTGGCGGCACTGCGCGCCGGCGATGTGGTGCTGGTGAAAGGTTCCAAGAGTATGCACATGGAGGAAGTCATCCTCGCCATCAAGCAATTCGCCGCGCAAGCGGCCTGAGGTTCACGGCACCATGCTCTATTACCTGCTCCACCCGCTGGCCGAACAATACGAAGCCTTATCGTTTCTGAATCTGCTGCGCTACATCACCTTTCGCGGCGGCTGCGCGCTGATGACGGCGCTGGTGATCTGCTTCAGCATCGGCCCCGCCCTCATCCGCTGGCTGCGCGCCAAGCAGGGCGAAGGCCAGCCGATCCGCGACGACGGGCCGGAGACTCATTTCAAGAAAAAAGGCACGCCGACAATGGGCGGGCTGATGATGCTCATCGCCATCATCGTCAGCACCGTGCTGTGGATGGATTTGCGCAACGGCTATAGCTGGATCGTGCTGCTGGTGACGACCGGCTTCGGCTTGATCGGCTTCGCCGACGATTACCTGAAGCTGACGCGGCGCAACCCGAAAGGCGTTTCCAGCCGCAGCCGGCTGGCCGGGCAATTCATCATCGCTGTCATTGCGTTGCTGGGCATTCAGGCGCTGCTGCCGGATCATCTGGCGACGGCGGTGGCCGTGCCGGTGTTCAAAGATATGCTGCTGCAATTCGGCATCTTCTTTATCCTGTTCGGCGCCGTGGTCATTGTTGGGTCAAGCAACGCCGTGAATTTGACAGACGGTCTGGACGGGCTGGCCACCGTGCCGGTGATGCTGGTGGCGCTGACCTTCGGCGTCATCACCTATCTGGTGGGCAATGTGAAGTTCGCCGAATATCTGCAATTGCAACATGTGCCGGGTGCTGGGGAGCTGGCGGTGTTCTGCTGCGCGCTGGCGGGCGCCTGCCTGGGCTTTCTATGGTTCAACGCGCCGCCGGCGCAGGTCTTCATGGGCGATACCGGCTCGCTGGCGCTGGGCAGCGCTTTGGGCACCGTCGCGGTCATCGCCAAACATGAATTGGTGCTGGCTATCACCGGCGGCTTGTTCGTGGTGGAGACCTTGTCCGTCATCATTCAGGTGGCGTCCTTCAAGCTCACCGGCAAGCGCGTGTTCCGTATGGCGCCGCTGCACCATCATTTCGAGAAACTCGGCTGGAGCGAGGCCACGGTGGTCATTCGCTTTTGGATCATCGCCTGCATTCTGGCGCTGGTCGGCCTTTCAACCCTGAAGCTGCGCTGATGATTATTCCCGCCCACACGGCTAGCAAAACCTATGCAGTGTTGGGGCTGGCCAAATCCGGCCTGGCCAGCGCGCTGGCACTGCAAGCGGCCGGCGCTACGGTGCTGGCCTGGGACGATGGCGAAGCCGGCCGCGCGACGGCGGCAGCCCAGAATATTCCGCTGTATGATTTGCGCAACGCTGACTGGAAGAAGATCACCGCGCTGGTGATGTCGCCCGGCATTCCGCATACTTATCCCGCGCCGCATCCGGTTGCCGCGGCGGCCAAGGCCGCCGGCGTCACGCTGACCAGCGATATTCAGCTGCTGTTTGACAGCCAGCCGCAGGCCACTTTCATCGGTATCACCGGCACCAACGGCAAATCCACCACCACGGCGCTGATCGCGCACATTCTGCAAGCCGCCGGCAAACCTGTGGCGGTCGGCGGCAATCTCGGCACGCCGGTCTTGTCCTTCACGCCGCTGGGCGCGAGCGGCATCTATGTGCTGGAATTGTCTTCCTATCAGCTGGAATTGATTCAAACCAATCCGCTGGCCGTGGCGGTGCTACTCAACATCACGCCCGACCATTTGGATCGGCATGGCGGCATGGCGGGCTATATCGCGGCCAAGCGGCGCATCATCCGGCAGGATGGCAAACAGACACTGGTGTGCGGCGTGGATGACGACGCGAGCCGAGCGCTGGCGGACAGTGCCGCTACCATGACCAACATGACCGTGCGGCGCATCAGTCAGAACGCCGCCGCCGATGTCACGACGCGTGATGGTTTTTTATTGGAGCATTGACGCAATGTGCTGGCGTTGGCGGAGGCGCAGCGGCTGCCCGGCTTGCATAACGCGCAGAATATGGCGGCGGCTTATGCGGCTTGTCGCGCGCTGGGGGTGGAGCCGGATGGCATCACGGCGGCCATCCGTAGTTTCCCCGGCCTCGCGCACCGGCAGCAATGGGTGGGGCAGGCCGGCCAAGTGCAATTCATCAATGACAGCAAGGCGACGAATGCCGATGCGGCCGGCAAGGCGCTGGCCTGTTATGAGAATATTTATTGGATTCTTGGCGGCAAGCCCAAGGAAGGCGGGCTGGACGGCCTGGAAAGTTTCATGCCGCGCATCCGCCATGCCTTCCTGATCGGCCAGGCGGCTGATGCATTCGCGGCCTGGCTGACGCGCCATGCTACGCCCTTCACGCATTGCGGCACTTTAGATAAAGCGGTGGCCGCCGCCACAGCCCAAGCACAAGCGGATGGACAACCGGCCACGGTGCTGCTCTCACCAGCCTGCGCGTCTTTCGACCAATTCAAGAATTTTGAGGAACGCGGCGAAATTTTCTGCGCGCTGGCACAAGCCATCATCCAGAGGTCGGCATGATGCGCCCAGCGCCTGAGGGATACACTTCCGCGCCGGGGCGAAATCCGCTCTATGCAGATTTTGTCCCGGGGCGGTGGCGCATTGAGCGCCCGCGCAACTTTTTGTGCGCAGCCAAGCATGGCGGAGCCATGCGCCCGGCGTTTGAGGGAGGAACAATATGATCTCCCTCACCCGCACGGATGAATCTGTCGTCGGCCGCTGGTGGTGGTCGGTGGATCGCTGGACGTTGGCTTGCCTCGGCGCGCTCATCATTTTCGGCATCGTGCTGATCCAGGCCGCGTCGCCGGAATTCGTCAACCGGCACAATCTGCCGCCGACTTATTTTGTGAAAAACCATCTCATCCTGCTGGCGCCGGCGCTGGCGCTGATGTTTGGCTTGTCGGTGCAACCCCTGCGCCATATCCGGCTGTTCGCCTTCGCGCTGCTGCCTGCCGCGCTGATCGGCGTGGCTTTGACGCTGGTGATGGGGACGGAGGTCAAAGGCGCCACGCGCTGGCTGGCATTGCCCGGCACGTCGCTGCAGCCGTCGGAATTCGTCAAGCCGGCTTTCATCATCGTCAGCGCCTGGCTATTCGCGCGGC
>CAZBSB010000211.1:0-4341 GCA_964494535.1 uncultured Rhodospirillales bacterium | reverse complement strand
CTTTACGTAACAAATGCTCAAGCGTATTTTCAAGTTCGAAAAATGTCCGAACAAATGTGGCAATATTTTGACACATCTTCTCAACCCCTAAGTTTGAACGTAAGCGAGACGATTCATGTGGGAACTTTTTGCGCCGCATCTGACTGTTCAGAACGGCCTGGCGCGCGTTACATGCCTAGTTAAGGATGGCGCAACATCGCGCGAATTATGGTTTGAAACGGAAGCGGAACATCAAGCCGCCATCGCCACGGACGTTTGCGACGCCTTCCTGATCGGCGCGCTGGTGCCGGCCATGATGCAAGGCAAGGACATTCACGTCAAAGGCGCGCTGTCCAGCAAGCTCTATTATAACCTGACGCATCTGCTCATCGTCGCTTTGAAGGAATATCTGCCGCCGGAAGCGCACCTGATCAAGGTGACGGCCGACCGGCTGCTAAGCCGCTTTGCTCAGCACGGCACGGCCGTTTTGAGCGGCTTTTCCGGCGGCGTGGATTCCTTCTGCAATTATTACGACCATACCGGCGATCGCGCACCGCCCGAATTCTTGATCACGCATTTCGTTTATAACAATGTCGGCTCGCACGGCCAGAAGGGCGCGGAGAAAGACCAGGAAACTTTTCATAACCATTCTGCCGCCATTCAACAATTCGCGGCGGAAGAGGGCAAGCCGCTCATCACCGTCAATTCCAATCTCGACGCCTTCATGGGCATGGATTTCCAGCTGACGCATACAATCCGTAACGTCACCGTGCCGCTGCTGCTGCAAAATCTGGCGGCGAAATTCCTCTATCCGTCCTGCTCGCAAATCCGCTTCACGGAAGTGAAGCCGTCTTTCGACATCGCGGGGCTAGACGCTATCATCTTGCCCTTGCTCAGCACGGAGCGGCTGGATTGCATCACCAGCGGTGCGCAATATGAGCGCACCGGCAAGGCTGAAAACGTGGCGCTGATGCCGGCCAGCTATCGTTACCTCGATGTCTGTGTGGAGCCTTATTTGGCGAAACCTGGCCAGACCAACTGCGCCCGCTGCTGGAAATGTATGCGGACGCAAATGACGTTCGAGGTCATTGGCAAGCTGGAGCTTTACAACCAAGTCTTTGATCTAGCCGAATACCGAAAATACAAGAACATATTCCTGGTGGATTTGCTAAAGAGCAAAAACAACCATCAGGAAGATTTAGCCGCCTTTGTCAAAAAGCATAATTATCCTATTCCGCGCGGTGTGCGCCTGGTCGCGGCGCTCACACCGCAATATATTGGCCACCGCATCGCCAAGCGCATCATGCCGCGCCTGCGTACCAAGCCATGGTTGCTAAAAATCTTCAACACGCTCACGAATATCTGAGCGCAGCTTGGACCCAACGATAAGATTCTCGGCGCCGCTCTGGCTATACCAGGGCAAAGGCGCGTGGCATTTCATTACTCTGCCAAAGACAGCGGCGGATCGCGTGCGGTTCTTTGCCGGCAAACGCCGGGGCTGGGGTTCGGTCAAAGTCACGGCGCGGATTGGCAAGACCGTGTGGCAGACATCTTTGTTTCCAGATGCGAAAACCAAATCCTATCAGCTGCCGGTGAAAGCCGATGTGCGCAACGCCGAGCGACTGATAGTAGACAAGGCGGCGCGGGTAACGCTGCAGCTGGAGATTTAATCAATCATCCTGCGCGTTCGGCTCGATGCCGTTCAGCCGGTCGCGCAGTTGTTTGCCAGTCTTGAAAAACGGCACGAATTTTTCCGAAACATCCACACTTTGGCCAGTGCGCGGGTTGCGGCCTTGCCGCGCATCACGCCGCTTGACGGAGAAGGCGCCGAAGCCGCGCAGCTCCACCCGGTCGCCTCGCGCCAGGGCATTCGTCACTTCACCAAACAGCGTGGCGACGATGCGCTCAATATCCTTTTGCAGCAAATGCGGATAGCGCTCGGCCAGACGCAGTATCAGGTCTGATTTGGTCATGGGGACGGCGCTCCAACTGGTTGTCGCGAGGCAAAAAACGCATGGTGGCCAAATCCTGCCAAAGCCTGAAGATTGAGTCAAGCACCGGCCATTTGTAAGCCCTTGGGCGGCAATGATTTTATGCAAGTGCACGTCGTGCGGGCTAATCTTCGCCCGCCGCCGCCAGCAAGCTGGCATTGCCGCCCGCCGCGACGGTGTTGGTGCTGATGCAGCGTTCCTGCGCGAAGCGCGGCAAATAATGCGGCCCGCCGGCCTTCGGCCCCGTTCCGGAAAGCCCCAACCCGCCAAAAGGCTGGCTGCCTACGACCGCGCCGATCATGCTGCGGTTAATATACAGATTACCTACCTGCAGATCGCGCGTGACCTGCGCCGCCGTTGCCGCAATGCGGCTATGCAACCCGCCAGTCAGGCCGAAGCCGGCGGCGTTGATGCTGGCGATCAACGCCGCAAAACCCTCCGGCCGATAGCGCACAATGTGCAAGATTGGCCCAAACACTTCCTCCGTCAAAAAACCCACGCTCGGGATTTCCCAAAGTTGCGGACTGAAGAAACTGCCGGGCGCGCAGGCCGCAGGCAGGGGGTGGGTATAAATTTCCTTCGCACCGGTGCGCAGCCGCGTGATATGCCGCTGCAGCCGTTCCGCCGCCGCCGCGTCAATCACCGGCCCAATATCGGTGGCGAGATCAAGCGGGTCACCCACCGCTAGCTCCCGCATCGCGGCCTTGAGCATGGTGATGATTTTATCGGCCGTCGCTTCCGGCAGACACAGCAGCCGCAGCGCGGAACAACGCTGGCCGGCGGAGCGGAAGCTGCTGGTGATGACATCGTCAATCACCTGTTCCGGCAGCGCGCTGCTGTCCACCAGCATGGCGTTCTGGCCGCCGGTTTCGGCGATGAGCGGAATGATGGCGCCATCGCGCGCTGCCAAAGCGCGATTGATCTTTTGCGCCGTAGCCACAGAACCGGTGAAGGCCACGCCGGCAATGGCCGGATGCGCCACCAGCGCCGCGCCAACCTCGCCATCACCCGGCAGCAGTTGCAGCGCATCACGCGGCACGCCGGCCTCATGCGCCAATTGGCAAGCGAGAGCGGCGATGAGCGGCGTCTGCGGTGCCGGCTTGGCGATGACGCTGTTGCCCATCACCAGCGCCGCCGCGATTTGCCCGATGAAGATCGCCAGCGGGAAATTCCACGGGCTGATGCACACAAAAACGCCGCGCCCTTCCAGCAGCAATTCATTGCGCTCGCCGGTCGCGCCGGGGAGCAGCTGCGGCGCGCAATCCTGGCGCGCGCGGGCGGCATAATAGCGGCAGAAATCCACCGCTTCCCGCACTTCGGCAACGGCGTCATTCAGCGTCTTGCCGGCCTCACGCACCAGCAACGCCAGGCATTCCGGCTGCACTGCCAACAGCTTTTCTGCCCATTTTTCCAAACAAGCAGCGCGTTCCGTCGCGGCGCAGCGATGCCAGGCGGCATAACCACGCAGCGCGTGCGTCACGGCCAGATCAGCTTGCTCAACCGTGGCGGCACAACTTTGGCCGACGACGCGCCGGTTGTCGGCGGGGTCTAGCACTGGTTGCGAACTAAGCGGGCTGGCCAGTGCTTCCGCCAGCAATGGTTGCGCCGACCATTCTTTCGTCAAGGCAGCATTCACTTGCGCCAGCAGCGGCGTGGTGACCGCCGGATCGGTCAAATCCAGCCCCGGAGCATTGTCGCGTTCCGGCGCAAAAATATCTTTGGGCAACGTCACTTTGGGTTGTCGTTTCGCCGGCAGTGCCGCGAGCCGCGCCACCGGATCGGCCGTCAATGCCGCTAGCGGGATGCGCGGATCGCTCAGCTGGTTGACGAAGCTGCTGTTGGCGCCGTTCTCCAGCAACCGGCGCACAAGATAACCCAGCAGGATTTCATGATTGCCCACGGGGGCATACACGCAGGTGCGAATGCCTTCCTGCTCCAGCTGCGCGAAGAGTTCTTCGCCCATGCCTTGCAGGCGCTGGAATTCCAGCTGCGTCTTGTCCGGCGCGATGGCGAGGATGCTGGCCGCCGTCAGCGCATTGTGGGTGCCGAACACGGGCGTTAGCCAATCACCATGACCCAGCAATTTTTTGGCGCAGGCGAGATAGGAAACATCCGTCGTTACCTTGCGGGTGAAGACCGGAAAATCATGCCAGCCGCGTTCCTGCGCCCGTTTCACTTCCGTGTCCCAATATGCGCCCTTGATGAGCCGCACGATGAGCCGGCGCCGGTGTTGTGCCGCCAGCGCCGCAATGCCATCAATCACCGCGCCCGCCCGCTTGCTATAGGCCTGCACCGCCAGCCCGAAACCACCCCATTCCCCTAGCTTCGCCGCCGCCAGCGTTTGTTCCATGACATCCAACGACAACAGCAG
>CAZBSB010000210.1:0-4372 GCA_964494535.1 uncultured Rhodospirillales bacterium | reverse complement strand
CAAGCGCCGGCAAGCAGTGGCATGCCAGACCACCACTCAGGGTTATATCGCCGCGAAGCGCGTCTGGTGTGCGGTGCAGTTAGCAACATCGGCTTCATTCGACCACAAGGAACGAGGGCAACCCTGGGTTGCCCTGCCCTGTGCGTTGCAGGCGGACTTGGTCGAGTCCGAATACCTCACTCACGGCGAGCGTTTCTCCAGGAAACTCCGGCGAATTGAGTTCGTCGAAGCCGATGATGCTGCCCTTCGTGAAGTGCGGCCGCAATAGTTCCAGGCAGCGTTTTGTCGGCTCATATATGTCCATGTCGAAGTACGCGAAAGCCACGATAGTTTGCGGCTGCTCCTTCAGAAACACGGCCAATTGTTCAGGTGCGTCTCCGGTTCTGATATCAAATTTGCGTATGTGCGAGAAAGGGCTCATTTGTTCGCGGATAGCGAGCAGTTCGGAGAGGTAGTCCTCGTAGCGTTCGCCGGTGGCCAGTCCGCCCACCTGCACCATGTCGTCGTCCCCGTCGAGTTCGTTGACCGACGGGAAGCCCGTAAATGTATCGAACCCGACGATCGTGCGACTGGAGTTCAAAGGTTCGTATAACGTCCGCAGGCTATCGAGTACAGCGAGATCACGACCGAACCGGACACCGAACTCCATCACGACGCCTGGCACTGTCAGTATTCGTCGGTAAAGGTCATCGAAGAACGCGATTCGACGCAAGACGTGGGGCAATAAGAATAAGGGTAGGTGATGGAGGCGTTCGCGCTCTCCAGCGGGGAAACGCTCAGACAGGGTGGCCAGCGCATGCTCAGCTTGGATGATCGCGTTGTCTGCGCGCATGTCCATAGTGCGGTCGTGCGTCATGAAGTGTCTCGCTCGTCTCGCCGGCGGTGTTCGAGGGAGATCATCGCCGAGTGGTCGGTGAATCGGTTTAACGAGGTTTGCGATGATGACGTCGCCGACTGGTGCCTGCTAAACCTTGGATGCCGCGGAACAATGGCGTCGATCAACGGCATGCGCGCATCCTACAATGCTGAGCCTATCGATTCGCGGATTCCTAGCGTGGATCGCGGGGCCGCCAGGTGTTTTCGGCGATTCACTCGTCGTCACATTAGGCTCGCCCCCATGAGCGCTAAGGAGAGCCGTTATCTCTTGGAGCGGTTTAGTCGCCAGGAAGTCCTCACTGCCCCTCGTCCGCGCCGGTCGCAGGTTACTGAGCTGATTGTTGATGAGCCGGTCAAGTTCACTGGAACGGTATCGGTTTGGCGAAACCACGCCTTCGAGCCCCTCCAGCCGCTGCTCGATCCGTTTTTGAAGAGCGCCGGTCTTGCGCTGAACTTTGTCCTCGGCGGGTATGACGATTCGCTTTCTGTACCCCCGCACCGAGAAGCCGACCTCGACCTTGTCTGGTTCGACCTCGACCGGCTGAAACTAGCTGACAACGAGGCGTTGGACTGGTTCGTCAGCCGAATCATCAGGTGTTCAGCTTCAGGTTCTGGCCGAGTGGTGGTGGTGCCCTTTTCGAGTCGGCCGGGTCATACGGCCGAGTTGGTGGGTCGACTCCAAGGTATGCCGGGAGTACGGTCCGCCGATCCTTGGACGATCTGCAACGACGTTGGCATCGCTCTTTCCGACGAGCGCACCGCTACGTTGGCGGGCACCCGTGTCTCCCGGGATGCTCAGCTGCAGCTTGCGCGCGCGCTGGGTACGCGGTGGTTACCAGCGTCGCTTCTCGGGCCCCTCAAGATGGTGGCCGTCGATCTGGACGACACGCTGCATCGAGGCATCTTGGGAGAAGATGGTATTGGCGGCGTCACGATCACGCCCGCCCACGCGAGGCTCCACGCCTATTTGAAAGAGCTTGCGGCAAGCGGCATCTTCCTCGCCCTTATTTCGCGAAATGAGCTTGAAGACGTAAAGCATCTCTTCATGGTGCGACAGGCTGAATACGGGCTGTCGCTCGACGACTTCGTTGCTATCGAGGTTTCCTGGGGGTCTAAGGCCGATGCGGTGCAGCGGGCCGCTGCCGCCGCCCGCATCGGTGAAGATGCAGTGGTGTTTGTCGACGACAACGCTGGCGAGCTGCTCGATGTAGCACTCCACTGCCCTGGGGTCATCCTCGTGCACGCGGAGATGGACGCAGATCGGACCCTAGACGCACTGCGCTGGCAGCCGGGGCTCTGGCGCTGGGCGGGCGACGACGCCGCAGCGATCCGCATCGACGATCTCGCTGCAAACGCGGCGCGCGAGCAGATACTGAACGAAGCTTCTGATTTTGGTAGGTATTTGGAAGAACTCGGAATCCGGGTCGATATCTGCGTGGATCAGGATGAGCAACTGCGACGGCTCGCTGATCTGAGTGTCAAGACAAATCAATTCAACCTCACGACCGCCCGGTTTCATGAGGCCGACTTGCACCGGGTGATGCGGGACAGAAAATCGAATGTCGTGTCAGTTGGGTTGGCAGACCGGCTTTCAGAGAGCGGAATCATTGCGTTGTTGGTAGTGAAGAGGCAGGGCAGCCGGCTACATGTCGATGAACTTGCGATCAGTTGTAGGGCTGTGGGCCGGGGGCTTGAATCGTTGCTTATCGTTCAGGCGCTTCGCGCCGTTCCAGGCTGGGACGATATAGAGGACGTGAGCTTTTGGGTAGAGGAGACAGATCGCAACCTCCCAGCCCGGCGGTGGCTCAGGGATATCGCTGACCTAGGGGATGACACCGCATGCAACGGGGAGGTGGTAGTCGACCGGGCCCGGTTCGACGATATCTCTGTGCCCGACGCGGTTGCGATCTCAGTGGTCGGGCCTAACGAAAACCTCAGTTAGGCTCGTCGGCATGCCGTCATCGGAAGATCTTCGTAGCGTTGTAACCGCTATTGTCGCACGGGTCCTGCGCATATCTTCGGACGAAGCGTCCGGTGCTCGCCGTGGTGAGCACGACGAGTGGAACTCTCTCAAGCACATCGAAATCGTCTTTCAGGTGGAGGAGGAAACGGAGTTGCAGTTTGACGAGGACGACATAGCAGAGTTGATTGATGTCGACTCAATCGTCGCTGAGGTTGAACGGGTCCGTGGCCTTTGAAGCCGGGCCGGACGGTTTCGGCCATCGGCTCCGCCCCGTGGAGCGACGAGACGCTTCCCATATTTTTGCGTTGCGCAAGGACCCGGAACTCGGACGGTTCCTCAACCCGGTTGCGGGTGGGCTGGAGGACCAGGAGCGTTGGATAGAGGCGCAGCAGGCCCTGGCCGATGACTATTACTTTGTGATCGAGACCGCTGGTGCTGCCCGTTGGGAGGGTGTTGTCGGACTTTATGGGATCGACGACGCTGAGGGGGAATGGGGTCGTTGGATTCTTCGGCGCGGCTCCCTCGCTGCTTTGCCGTCGTTACTGCTTGTGTTGCGATTTGGATTCGAACAACTCGGACTTAACCGCATCTATTGTCGCACGCTTGCCTCGAACACCATGGGGATTAGCTTTCAAGATTCCTGCGCCTACACTAGCCGGTCCGAGTGCACCGATAAGGGAGGCAGGGCGATGATCGAGCATTCTCTTGAAATTGCCGATTGGCCAGCGTTTCGCGACAGGTTGATTCCGATGGCTGAGAGAATTGGTCGTCGAGGGATGGGATCACGATGACTTTCGGCCGCTTCCATCACATCGGGGTCGCAACGGAGGCAATCGACCGCGAGGAGTCAATTTATAGGCAGCTCGGCTATGAACGCGAGGGTGAGGAATTCGTAGATCCGTATCAAGGGGTCCGTGGTCTCTTCCTCACTGGGCCAGGCCTCCGCCTCGAATTGCTTGAGCCGCATAACGGCAGCGCGACACTCGAGCCATGGCTCCGAGCAGGTAGCCGACTATACCATCAAGCTTACGAGGTCGACGACCTCGAAGCTTCACTCGGCGCGGCGCGTAATGACCTGCGAGCACATATCCTTCGACCTCCGTGGCCGTCGCCGGCATTCGACGGCCGGCCGGTATCGTTCCTCCTACTTCGCAACCGCGCGGTGATCGAACTCGTCCAGGGGGAGCGGTAGCTTACGCTTCGACTTGTTCGGTTGGTTACCACGCACGGATCTAAAGCTAGGCTCGCGTTCGGCAGGCTGCACTGAGCTTCGGCGATTAGCGCCCGCTTTATGCCGACGCAGTGTCTCTCGGTGGAGCCGAACGACAAGCGTGTCGGAGACGAGCATTTGCTCAGGCTGAGGAGAATTTAAGAAGTGATGATCAATGAAGCGGCACACTAACGTTATGGGTGAGTTTATCATAACACCTTCTGACATGACGCTTTTCAGCGCTGTGAGCCATGATATTAATCCGCTTCACATGAGTTCGGAATACGCTCGCCGCACGCCTTTCGGTGAGCCTGTGGTTTTCG
>CAZBSB010000209.1:0-4382 GCA_964494535.1 uncultured Rhodospirillales bacterium | reverse complement strand
GTTTGAGGAAGCGCATGGCGGCACATTGCTGCTGGATGAAATCAGCGAGATGGATTTGCGCCTGCAAGCCAAGTTGCTGCGCGCCATCCAGGAGCGCGTGATAGACCGTGTGGGCGGCACCCAGCCGGTGAAAGTGGATATCCGGCTCATCGCCACGTCGAACCGCGATCTGGAAGCGGAGGCGAAGGCCAAGCGTTTCCGGGAGGATTTGTATTTTCGGCTCAATGTCGTCAATCTCGCGCTGCCGCCGCTGCGCGAACGGCCGGGCGATATCCTGCATCTCGCCAACCACTTCGCCGAGAAATACGCGCAGGCCAACGGCATCGCGGCGCGACCGCTGAGCCAGGAAACCACCGCGCTGCTGACATCGCATCACTGGCGCGGCAACGTGCGCGAGTTGGAGAACACCATGCATCGCGCCGTGCTGCTGGCCTCCGGCAACGCGATTACGCCGGAGGCCGTGCTGCTCACGGGGCAGAGCTTGGCGCCGGAAGGGCGCCAGCCGGCCGCGCTGGCCATGCAGGCGGCAGTGCAAGGCGGCGGCAATCAAGTTGGGCGCACGGTGGCTGATGTGGAGCGCGATCTGATTATTGACACGTTGAACCACACGTTGGGCAACCGCACCCATGCGGCGAACATCCTGGGCATTTCCATCCGCACCCTGCGTAACAAACTCAAACAATATTCCGATGAAGGCATGGCGGTGCCCGGTGGCGGCGCAGAACCAGAGCGCGCCTGGTCATGACGGAGACGACAGGCACTAGTCTGGCTGTGGTGGGCGGACAGGCGGCAACGCCTGGCGCGCCGGTCAGCGCCTGGCGGCGCGGCGAGGTGTGGCTGGCGCTCGGGTTGCTGGCCATTCTGTGCGCCCTGGTGTTGCCGCTGTCGGCCTTGCTGGTGGATATGGGGTTGGCGCTCTCCATCACGCTGTCGGTCGTCATTTTGATGACGGTGCTGTTCATCAATAAGCCGCTGGACTTCAGCGCTTTCCCCACCGTGCTGCTCATCGCCACGCTGCTGCGGCTGTCTTTGAACCTGGGTACATCGCGCCTGGTGCTGCAGCATGGCCATGAAGGCGAGGAGGCGGCCGGCCAGGTGGTCAAGGCTTTCGCCAATTTCGTCATGGGCGGCGATTTCATCATCGGCGTCATCGTCTTCGCCATCATCACCATCGTGAATTTCGTGGTGATCACCAAAGGTTCCGGCCGTATCGCGGAAGTGGCGGCGCGCTTCACCCTGGATGCTATGCCCGGCAAGCAGATGGCGATTGACGCGGACTTGTCCTCCGGCCTGATTGACGAGATGGAAGCACGCCGCCGCCGCAAGGAGCTGGAAGACGAGAGTAGTTTCTTCGGCTCCATGGATGGCGCGGCAAAATTCGTGCGCGGCGACGCGGTGGCCGGCCTCATCATCACCTTCATCAACGCCATTGGCGGCATCGCCATCGGCGTGGTGCGGCATGATTTGAAGGTGATGGACGCGGCGGACACTTATGTGCGCCTCACGGTGGGCGATGGTCTGGTAACGCAAATTCCGGCACTGCTGGTCTCCGTCGCCGCCGGTATGCTGGTGGCGAAGAGCGGCCAGACCGGCTCGACAGATAAGGCGCTGTTCAACCAGTTGGGTGGCTACCCGGTGGCGCTGGGCTTGACCTCCGGCCTGCTGGCCACCCTGGCCGTGGTGCCGGGAATGCCGCTGCTACCCTTCATGATGCTGTCCGCGGTTTCCGGCTATTGCGCCTATTATGTCAGCAACAAGCAAAAGACCATGGCCGCGCAACGCGTCGCGGAAGAAGTGGCCAAGGCCAAGGCGACGCCGGTGGCCGAAGAACCGATCACCAAATCGCTGGCGATTGATGTCGTGCGGTTGGAACTGGGCTATTCGCTCCTCGCGCTGATCAATAGCGACCAGGGGCAGAAGCTGACCGAGCAGATCAAAGGCCTGCGCCGCCAGCTGGCCACCGATATGGGGTTCGTCCTGCCGGCCGTCCGCATCCAGGATAATCTGCAATTGCCGCCCAACACCTATGTCATCCGCTGCAAGGAGATTGAAGCGGGGCGGGGCGAGTTGCGCCCCGGCATGTTCCTGGCCATGGATCCGCGCGGCGAGCCGCTGGCGGTGCCGGGCGAGGCGACGACCGAGCCAGCCTTCGGCCTGCCCGCCGTGTGGATTGACCAGACCTATCGGGAAGAGGCCTTGTTCAAAGGCTATTCCGTGGTTGACCCGCCCACCGTCATCACCACGCATCTCACCGAGGTGGTGAAGGATAATATGGCCGAGATGTTGTCCTATGCCGAGACGCAGAAGCTGCTGGATGAATTGAGCAAGGAGCAGCAGAAGCTGATCGCGGATATTATCCCGAGCCAAATCACCGTGGCCGGTTTGCAGCGCGTGTTGCAAACCTTGCTGACGGAGCGCATTTCCATCCGCGACCTGCCGACGATATTAGAAGGTGTCGCCGAAGGCTCAGGCGCTTCGCGCAATCTTACGCTTATTGCCGAGCATGTGCGCATGCGCCTGGCGCGGCAAATCTCCGACCAATATACCAACGAAATGGGCTATATCCCGCTGCTCACCCTCTCGCCGGAGTGGGAGCGGGAATATAGCGAGGCGCTGGTGGGGCAGGGCGAGGAAAAGCAGCTGGCGCTGGCGCCTAGCAAGCTGCAGCAATTCATCCGCTCCGTGCGCGAAACCTATGACCGGCACATGATGATGGGCGAAAATCCGGTGCTGCTGACTGGCCCCGCCATCCGGCCTTATGTGCGCTCAATCATCGAACGCTTCCGGCCGTTGACGGTCGTGATGTCGCAGAACGAAATTCACCCGAAGGCTAAAATCAAGACGCTGGGGCAAATCTGATGCGGCTCAAATCCTTCCATGGCGCGACGATGGCCGAGGCGATGCGCCAGGTGCGCGAGGCGCTGGGCGAAGACGCCATCATCGTGGCGACGCGCGACGACGAGATGGGCGGGGTGCGCGTCACGGCGGCGATGGACGAGGCACAGCCGCAGCCCCGGCCGGAGACGGTGTTTCCGCCGCCCCGGCCGGAGATTGACGTCGTCACCGCGATTGCCGACGCGCTGCATTATCACGGCGTCCATGCCGCGCTGGCTGAAAAGCTGCTGGCGACCGCCACGCATTTCGCGGATGACGATCCGCTCATCGCGCTGGCGGCGGGGTTTGACGCCCATGTGCCGTTCAAACCGCTCACGCTGGACAAGCCGGAGCAACCCATCGTGCTGGTGGGGCCGCCGGGCGCCGGTAAGACCCTGGCCGTCGCCAAGCTGGCGACCATGGCGAAGTTGCAGAAAAAACCGGTGACGGTGATCACCACGGATTTGGTGCGCGCCGGCGGCATAGAGCAGATGGCGGCCTTCACGCGGCTGCTGAAAGTGCCGCTGCTGGAGATCGAGCAGCCGGAGTCGGTCGCGGACACGATGGCGGAATTGGCGGGCAAAGGCCTGGTGCTGGTGGATACGCCGGGACGCAACCCCTATGACGAGACGGAGCGGCAGGAATTCGCGCGCATGACCGGCAAGACACCTTGCGCCATCGCGCTGGCGCTGCCCTGCGGACTGGACAGCACGGAAGGCAGCGATCTGGCGCGCGCTTTCAGCAGTCTGGGCGCCGACCGGTTGGTGCTGACGCGCGGCGACATGACGCGGCGCTTCGGTTCCATGCTCAATATCGCGGAAGACAGCGGCCTGGCGCTGGCCAATCTGAACCTGAGCGGCAATGTCGCCGTGCCGCTGCAGCCGCTGAACCCCATTACGCTGGCGCGCAGTCTGATGGCGCCAAGCGCCTTGTTGCAAGAAGTCCGCCCCATGCCGCCCAGCACCGGCACGCATGGGCGATGAAGCATGAAAGAGGATGCCGATGTCTGAACCGACCAGCCTGCCCCAGCCTGCCACTCCGCCGCCGGCCTTGCGGATGCCCAATCTCTATGCCGTGGCCAGCGGCAAAGGTGGCGTGGGCAAAACCTGGTTCGCCATCACGCTGTGTCAGACGCTGGCCAGCAAAGGACAGCGCGTGCTCCTGTTTGACGGCGATTTGGGCTTGGCGAATATTGATATTCAGCTGGGGCTAACGCCGGCGCAGGATTTGGCGGCGGTGATGGAAGGCAAGGTGACGCTGGCCGGCGCGGTAACGCGGTTTGAGGCCGGCAAGTTCGATATTCTGGCCGGCCGTTCCGGTTCCGGCAGTTTGGCGACGCTGCCGTCGCAAAAACTGAACATGCTCCGCAACGACCTGATGGCGCTGTGCCGCAATTATGATCATGTGCTGATTGATCTCGGCGCCGGCGTGGATCGCGCCACGCGCCACATGGCCGGGCCCTGCGCCATCAATTTCGTGCTGGTGACGGATGAGCCGACTTCGCTGAC
>CAZBSB010000208.1:0-4386 GCA_964494535.1 uncultured Rhodospirillales bacterium | reverse complement strand
GGGTAATCAGAACAATGCCTATCATTGCGTCCTCAAATCAGTGTTGTCGTCACGCGTCGCGAGAATCAGCCGCCGCGTTCGGCTTTTACATCCGCATTCAGCCCGCGCCCCAAATCGCGGTGCTGCACGCCCACAATATGCCCCGCGGCAGCCAATCGCTGCGCCAACTGTTCCGCCATATAGACCGAACGATGGCGCCCGCCGGTGCAGCCCACCGCGATTGTCAGATAGCTTTTGCCCTCTTGCGCGTAACGAGGCAAGAGGGGCGTGAGCCAGCCCGTCAACCGGTCTAAAGTCGGCAAAAAATCAGGGTCTTGCGCGATGGCCTGGCCGACGGGCGCGTCCAAACCGGTCAGCGGCCGCAGCGCGGCGTCCCAATGCGGATTTTTGAGGAAACGCACGTCAAGCACCAGATCAGCCTCCCGCGGCAAGCCGCTGCGAAAGGCAAAGGAGGTGACAAAAATCGTCAGGCCGCCTTGCAGCCCTTGCTGGAACTGACCGGCTGCCCATCGCCGCAAATCATGCACCGAGAGCAGGGAGGTATCGAGCGTCAAATCAGCCGCCGCCCGCAGCGGCTCCAGAATGGCGCGCTCGCGCTGAATGCCGTCGCCCACCGGCCGGTCAATCGCCAGCGGGTGACGCCGCCGCGTTTCGCTGAAACGGCGCAGCAGCACGTCATCGTCGCAATCCAACAGCACCAGCGTGACCGCCAGCCCGGCATCGGCGCGCATCGCCAGCAATTGCTGCAGCAGCGCTGAGGCATCAAAATCCGCGTTGCGGCTGTCAATCCCCACCGCCAGCCCGCGTCCCGCCGCGGCGCCATGCGCCACCAATTCGGGAATCAGCGACGGGCGCAGATTATCCACCGCCTCATAGCCCAAATCCTCCAGCGCCTTCAGCAGCGTGGCCATCCCGGCGCCGGCCATGCCCGTGACATAAATCAGCCGGCGCGGCGCGTCAGCCATCGCTGTGATCCGTCAGCGGATAACGCAGCACGGCCATGATTTTTACCACTGCCGCTGGATCATGCGGCCGCAGCCACAGCCGCGGCAGCTTGACACCCATCACCGGATGCTGGGTTTCCTCCGGCATCCGTTCTAGTGCTTCGGCCATCGGCACCAGAATAACCACCAGGCGCAACAACGCAGAAGCCGCCAGCTGCTCCGGCGGCAGCCGCACGATGCCATAACCCACAATTTCCAGCAGCCCTTGCACACCAGGCGGCGCGCTGGCCACCAGCCCCTGCGCGCCGGATTGTATGAGCGTCTGATCGTCGCTCACCAGCTTCGCACCGTGCGACAGCAACTGCAGCGCCAGCGACGATTTACCGCTCTGCGCCGAACCCATGATGAGAACGCCGCCCAGATCGGCGGGCAAGGCAACACAGCTGGCATGAAATGGAAGCGCGGTCATCAGGCGCACGGTGACGAGGCGGGGATGGAAAGTCAAGCCGCCGTCCGGCGGCATGACAAAGCAGCGCTCAGGCCAAGATGTCGAGCAGACTTTTCTGACGTTCGCCGTCCAGCTTCAGCACGGCGGCGTTGGCGCGATACTCCAGGACACTCAGCTTGGCCTCGATCAAGGCGCGCGTATCATCGGCGCCCGTGGCCGGCGCGGTGGCGATGGTTTCGGCGGCTTTGACGAAACGCTGCGCCGCTTGCGTCAGCCCGTCCAGGGCAGTGTTGCTGATCGTCGTCATGTATCCAGGATAACGCAGCAGCGTTAAGGTTTTCTCAACGCCTCTGCGCTCAAGTGCCTGCCTGGCTTGATAACGGCGCGTGTCGGGCAAGCCTTGAATTAACGGGTCATTCAAACATCGCTGATACGGTTGCACCATCAAACAAGTTGTTAGAGTTAACGCGAGTAGCAGGGAAACGCCATGGCGCACGGACCAGAACAACAGACCTTCGTTGCCGGCACCACGGATGAAACCCTGGATCGCCTGGTCGCCATGACCAACCAGACCAACCTGGTGGCGCTGGACAAAACCCTGTCGGCCATTCGCCGCGCCCAAGGCAGCTATGCCGGCGCCGCCGCCCGCGTGGGTTCCATCGGCGAACGTATCCTGCGCGCCGCGCAAGAAGTGGGCATGACCCTGCCCCCCAGCCAGCGGCACGGATAAGTCCAGCGCATCGTTAAGATAATCTAAACCATCCCGTTGCACCCATTTGCACACCCGCTCATGCCCGCGGAACATCGCGCCGGGCAAATTTTTGTGTTTTATTTTCAACCAGCAGCCTGTAACATCGCCTTAACCAAACGATGCAGCCAAGGAGCGATCAATGTCAGGGCTTTCCGCCAAACCAGCAGCACTCGAAAGTTTTGAAATCGATTTGAATTTTAAGGGCGGTGCTGTGGCCATCTTTCAACGGAATCATAGCGAGCATCCTGAATTGATTATTCAGGCCGACAAACTGCGCGACGTGGCAGCGGGATACCAAGCTCACCGTCCCAATGATGCCGCCATGGTGCGCCGTGCGGCCGCCGCCTATGAAATGACACTGGCCAAGACCTAAAGCCAGGTATCGAGACAATTTAAGCCCGGCAGTCTTGCGCTGCCGGGCTTTTTGTTGGCTGGAATTCAATGCGCTTGCTTGGCCATCAACAGTTTTTGCATCAACGCAACCGGATCATCGGCCGCCGTGCCCAATTCCTCAAGCCCGGCGCGGTGCATGGCGCGGTAAACCAACGCGACTTGCTCCAGCGTCATGCCACCGGCCGCGACGCCTGCGGCCAGCATACTGGCCGTGGGTTGCCGTGGCAGCAGGCCGTAGCCAGCTTCGGAGAGCAACGCCGTAACCTTGAGTGCTGTGGCTAAAGGCGAAGTGTCGTCGTGATCGGTGACCATCGGTGCCCTCCTGAATGTGATACCAGGAGAGGAGCAACCATCATGCCAGCCACGGTCGGGGGAAAAATTGGCTTTGAATCATGGTGTTGGTTGTCATGGCGTTGTGAAATCACTTTGCCAAATTGCTGAGATGCGGCAGGATGCATTGCAAACTGCATCACCGCGCCCAACACCAACGCTTATGGTTAGCGATGTTTAACCTTTATCATTGTTTGCGACCGGCGCTGTTTCTGCTTGAGGCGGAGCAGGCGCACCGCCTAGCCGTGCGCTTGGTGGCCACCGGTCTGGTGCCGCCCGCGCCGGCGTCTGACCCCGTTCTCGCCAGCACCATCTGGGGGCGCTATTTCCCCAATCCGCTCGGCCTGGCCGCCGGCTTTGATAAAAACGCGGAAACACTGGCGCACATCCACCGTCTCGGCTTCGGTTTCGTCGAGGCCGGCAGCGTCACGCCCAAACCGCAAAGCGGCAATCCGCGCCCGCGCGTCTTCCGCTTGCCGCAGCAGCGCGCCGTTATCAACCGCTACGGCATGAACAATGACGGGTTGGCGGCGTTTGCGGCGCGCGTCCGGCACTGGCGCGGCCAGGGCAACGGCGCCGCGAGCCGCAAAATTCTCGGCATCAATGTCAGCCCCAACAAAGACGCGGTGGACGGACCGCGTGATTACGTCACCTGCATCACCGCGCTGGCGCCCTATGCCGATTATCTGGTGATGAATATTTCTTCGCCCAATACGCCGGGATTACGCGGCCTGCAAAACCGCGCCGAGTTGACGGCGCTGCTCGCCGCCGCGAAGACCGCGCGCGACGCGGCGCCGGAGCGGCCGCCCTTGTTGGTGAAAATCGCGCCTGATCTCACGCCGGAAATGTGCGGCGATATCGCCGAGGTCGTTATGACCGCCGGTGTTGACGGCATGATCGTCACCAACACCACCACGGCGCGACCGGATGATTTGCCGGAACGCTTCAAGCAGGAAGCCGGCGGCCTGTCCGGCGCCCCACTTTTCGCGCCCGCCACGGCCATACTCCGGCAGATGTATCAGCTCACGCGCGGCCAGCTGCCGCTCATTGGCGTGGGCGGGGTGCAGAGCGGCGCTGACGCCTATGCCAAGATTCGCGCCGGCGCGTCGCTGGTGCAGCTTTATACCGCGCTGGTCTATGACGGGCCGGCGCTCGTGCCCAGGATATTACATGACCTTGCCCAGCTTCTCCGCCAAGACGGTTTTGACCACCTTGCCCAGGCCGTCGGCGCCGATCACCGCACCCCGCATCCTGCACGGGCTGCATGAGATAGCGGACGCTTACGACGCGTTCCTGGTTGATCTGTGGGGCGTGACGCATGACGGCAGCACGCCTTATCCGGACGCACTCACCGCGCTGCAGGCGCTGCGCGTTGTCGGCAAACGCATCGCCTTCGTCTCCAACTCTTCGAGCGTAACGGAAAAAGTCGCGGCGCACCTCCGCGCCATGGGCATCATGGCCGGAACGCATTACGACGCGCTGGTCACTTCCGGCTCCCTGGTGGCGCAAGCACTAGGCCA
>CAZBSB010000207.1:0-4415 GCA_964494535.1 uncultured Rhodospirillales bacterium | reverse complement strand
TTCGGACTGTGGCACGCCTACAGGGCGGCACTGTCTTTTCCCGTGGCTTTCGACCTGCCGCGCCATCCGGCAGGCTCCCACCCTTGCGAAAGCTGCGCCGACAAGCCCTGCCTTTCGGCCTGCCCGGTTTCGGCATTTGATGGTGCATCCTATGACGTTGCCCGGTGTGGACGGCACATCCTGCAAGAGCCATCACAGGATTGTGTGCCCGCGGGCTGCAAGGCCAGACTCGCATGCCCGGTCGGGAGAGTTTACACTTATGGCCCACAACAGATGGCATTTCACATGGCGGCATTCCGGCAATCACGCGCAAGGGAACTGACATGAGTTACGAAAAGATCAGGCAGATGCTTCGGCTGGGTGACGTCGTCATCCTGGATGGTGGTACGGGCACCGACATCCAGCGCCGCGGCGCGCCGATGAGCGGCGACACCTGGTGCGCTGACGCGAACCTCACCCACGGCGACATCGTCAGGGCGGTCCACAGTGACTATGTGGCGGCAGGCGCCGATATCGTCACCGCAAATACCTATGCGACCAGCCCCCTCCTCTTCACACATATTGGACGGGCGGCGGATGTTCCGCGCATCGACAAGTTGGCGGTCCAATATGCCCGTGAAGCAGCCGACAGGAGCGGTGCGGGCGTTGCGGGTTCGATGTCCACCATGCGCCCCATGAAAGCGGGCTCGGATCGCAACAACTTATCCCATCGCTGGGCTGAGGATGAGGCGCGCGCCCTCTTCACGATGAAGGCAGATGGCCTGAAGGCAGCGGGTGTTGATCTCATCATGATGGAGATGATGCGGGACACGGACTACGCCGTCTATGCCAGTGAGGCGGCACTTGGCACCGGGCTTCCGGTGTGGATCGGGCTTTCAGCCGAGCGCAGCGAGTCAGGCGGCTTGCAAGGTTGGGGCCGCGCCGATTGCCCATTCGAGGAGATCGCCAAGGGGCTTGCGGAATTGCAGCCCGATGTCATGTGCATCATGCACACGTCGCCCAATGATACCGACGATGCCATCAAGGCACTCAAGCTGCACTGGCATGGCCCTATCGGTGTCTATCCCGAGAGTGGCTATTTCAAATCACCTGACTGGGATTTCGTTGATGTCATTCCGCCGCAGGACCTGGTGGAGTGCAGTCGCCGCTGGCAGGGACTTGGCGCCAGCATCTTTGGCGGTTGCTGCGGCATCGGGCCGGAACATATCGCGGCGCTTTCCAGGGAGATGCGAACATGACGCGCGGAAGCTGCCTGTGTGGTGGCGTGACGTTCGAGATCACTGGCCCGATGCGGCAGGTGGTGGCCTGCCATTGCAGCCAGTGCCGAAAGCAATCCAGTCATTTCGCGGCATTCACGGCTTGCGACGATGCTGACCTGACCCTGACGCGGAAAGAGAGTCTCGCCTGGTATGCCGCAAGCAACGAGGCAAAGCGCGGCTTCTGCAAGACTTGCGGCTCGCTGCTCTTCTGGAAGGGCAATGCCAAGAGCTACACATCAATTGCAGCGGGTGCCCTCGATGGAGCCACAGGCCTGACACTCGAAGGACATATCTTCTGTGCCGACAAGGGCGACTATTACGAGATCACCGGTGGCACCTACCAAAGGCCGTGATAGGCGTCCCGCGATCAGGCACGCTCCTGCAGGTCTGACTTCAGTTCGCCATAGCCTGTAAAGCGATACTCATAGGCAAGGCCCAGCTTTCTGGCGGCAGCTTCAGCCTTCCTTCGCAACTCTACGTCCTCAGTTTGGGCCAGGTAGATCACCTTGGTGTAGTGCTGGAAGTAGTCCTTGAGCAGTTCCGGATGGCGATCGAGAGCAAGGCCCTGCCAGATCAGCTTGTCAAAATGGCGCGCCAGGTAGTCCGTGAGATAGAATGCCGTAAACTCCTCGTCGGCCTTTGCGGCGAAGGCTGCATTCCCGGAAAAGAATGCGTAGCAATGAGGGCCGGCAATCCTCTCGATCCCTTCCTTTTCCAGAAGTGCATCGAGTTTGCCGCCCGTGCCGCAGTCACCATAGAGCACATAGGTCGAAGCGTAGCGGCCGCGTGTCCTTTCAAGGATATCGGCTACGCCTGGCACAATCAGCTCCGGGGTGTTGTGAAACTTGGCGGGAAGGCATTGAATATCGAAGCCTGTCCAGCGGTTCTGTTCGACCAGATCAACGATTTCGCGGGCCAGCGCGCCGCAAGCGACCAGCAGAACGCGGGCGTTTTCTTCGTGCTTTTCGTAAGATTCAGATGGCGTTAGTGATACTGTCATCGATTATCCATACGCCAAGGGGTGCCGGCTTACTGGGCATTAACCAAGAACGTCGACCGCAGCCTAAAATTGTGCCTGGACCCCCCAGACTGATCGAAAGTTCGAGTTTGATTTCAGTAGCTGTTAAGAGATCGCGCATAGATTGCCCTCATGTTCACGAGGCAACTGGCACAAAGCTGGTCGTCGGACGTGAGCAGGTGCTGAAAGTAAACTCTGGAGTATCAGTATGTTCAAGTTCCTCAAGGACGAATCTGGCGCGACCGCTATCGAGTATGGCCTCATTGCTGCTGCTACGGGCCTCGCCCTCGTTGTCGTTATGCCGGTCATCGGCAGCGGCCTGACCACGACCTTCACCTCGATCGGTACTGCTCTGCAGTAAGCCATTTCCTCGCCGGCCTAGCCGGCTTGGATGAGGTACATGCGCCCCCCACAAGGGGGCGCATTCTTTTTGGGGCCTGCTTGCGGACTGGCCCAGTCAGCTTGCCAGCTGGTTATGGCGGCGGGCCATGAAGGCCTTGGCTGTCTCAACTGCAACTGCCGCATCGCGGCAGTAGGCATCAGCACCAACGGCCTTCGCGAAATCCTCGTTGAGGGGAGCGCCACCAACCATCACGACATAGTCCTCGCGGATGCCCTTCTCCTTCATGGTGTCGATCACGACCTTCATGTAGGGCATGGTCGTCGTGAGCAAGGCCGACATGCCAAGGATGTCCGGCTTGTGTTCCTCGATGGCACCCAGGTACTTCTCGACCGGGTTGTTGATGCCCAGGTCGATGACCTCAAAGCCGGCACCTTCCATCATCATGCCGACCAGGTTCTTGCCGATGTCGTGAACGTCGCCCTTGACGGTGCCGATCACCATCTTGCCGAGGCGCGGAGCGCCGGTTGCGATGAGCAGCGGACGCAGGATTGCCATGCCGGCCTTCATGGAATTGGCAGCCAACAGAACTTCGGGCACAAACAGGATGCCGTCGCGGAAATCAATGCCGACGATACGCATGCCTTCGACCAGCGCTTCGGTCAGCACCTTGTAGGGGGCCCAGCCGCGGCCGAGCAGGATGTGGACGGCGGCTTCCACTTCCTCCTTGAGGCCGTCGTAGAGGTCGTCATGGACCTGCTGGGTCAGTTCCTCGTCGTTCAGGGAATTGAGGTCAAGTTCGCCGGCATCACTCATGGGAAGACTCCGATAGGGCTTTGCCGCAGGTTACCGGAAAGCCGGTAACGCCCTGCCACCCTCACGACCCACAATTGCCGGAAAGCGACGGTTGAGACAAGGCCCGGTTAGCCTTAAGAGGTTCGCCGCAAAGGAATTTCACCATGACCACCGGTTTTGACGTGGCCCACGCGCGCCACCACTTCCCTGCTCTCGCCCTCCAGGACGACGGCAAGGAGCGCACCTATTTCGACAATCCGGCGGGAACCCAGGTGCCGCAGCAGGTCATCGACCGCATGGTGGATTGCCTGGCCCGCACCAATGCCAATCTTGGAGGCCTTTTCCGGACGACACAACAGGCTGACGCCCTGGTCGATGAGGCGCACAAGGCCGTTGCTGATTTCTACAATGCCGCCTCGCCGGAGGAGATGATCTTCGGCCAGAACATGACAAGCCTGACACTGCACATGTCGCGTTGCATCGGAGCTTCGCTTTCTGCGGGCGACGAAATCGTTCTGTCACGCATGGACCATGATGCCAATGTGGGGCCCTGGCTGCAGCTTGCCGAGGACAAGGGCCTGACGGTGCGCTGGATGGAATTCAACACCGATTCCTGCGAGTTTCCTGCCGACGCGCTAAGCAAGGTCCTGAGCAGCCGCACCAGGCTGCTGGCCATGGGCATGGCTTCCAACTGCACGGGCACGATCAATGACACGGCAGCCTTCGCAAGACAGGCCAAGGCGGCGGGTGCGCTTGTCTATCTCGATGCCGTGCAGTTTGCCCCCCATGAGCCGATCGATGTGCAGGCATTGGGGGCGGACTTCGTGGTCTCATCGCCCTACAAGTGGTACGGGCCGCACATGGGCGTGCTGTGGGGCCGCAAGGGGGCCTTGCAGGCCACCAAGGCCTACAAGGTGCGCGCCGTCGGCGAGGACTTGCCACACAAGTTCGAGACCGGAACGCTTTCGCATGAGGGCATGGCCGGAACCCTGGGGGCAATCGA
>CAZBSB010000206.1:0-4549 GCA_964494535.1 uncultured Rhodospirillales bacterium | reverse complement strand
AGCTTGAATCGCGCCAGGTGCGGGCGGTCGACGGCATCGCGCTCGATCTCGGCGTCTCCTCGCCGCAGTTGGATGAAGCGGAGCGCGGCTTCTCCTTCCGCGCCGACGGCCCTTTGGATATGCGGATGGATAACAGCCAGGGCGCCGATGCCGCGACGCTGGTGAACAACGAAGAAGAGGCCAAACTCGCCGACATCATTTATAGCTATGGCGACGAGCGTTATTCGCGCCGCATCGCCCGCGCCATCGTGGCGGCGCGCGCCACGGCGCCGATCACGCGCACGCTGCAGCTGGCCGGCATCGTGCGCCGCATCGTGCCGCGCAGCCCGGACGGGCTTGACCCCGCCACCCGCACTTTCCAGGCGCTGCGCATCGCAGTGAATGACGAGCTTGGCGAATTGCGCCACGGCCTGACGGCCGCCGAACAAATTTTGCGTCCGGAAGGTCGGCTGGCCGTGGTGTCATTTCATGCACTGGAAGACCGCATCGTCAAAGATTTTCTACGCGCCCGCAGCGGCCGGCAAAGCGGCAGCCGCCATGTGCCGGCCGGCGCCGCGACGGCCGCGCGTTTTATTGAAATCACTCGCAAACCCATCACGCCTGGTGCGGTGGAGCTGGCCGCCAATCCCCGCGCCCGTTCCGCCAAATTGCGCGTCGCTAGCCGCACGGCCGCGACCACAGAGGAGAGTCCGTCATGAGCATCCGTCTGAGCCATTGGTTCTGGGTTGTGCTGTTGGTCAGCGTCAGCGTCATGCTTTATCACACCAGCTATCGCGTGCAGGTGGCCGAACGCCAGATCGCGGCGGCGCGGGCGCAGCGCGCTGTGGAAATGGAACGTATTCATGTGCTGGAAGCCGAATGGGCGGCATTGACGGCGCCCGCGCGGCTGCAGCGCCTGGCTGGCAAATTCATGCCGCTGCAGCCGCTGGCAACCGCGCAAGTGGTGGCGCCGCACAAGCTGGCGCGCGTGTTGCCGCTGCGGACGACGGACGACCTGACAATCGCGGCCAATGATGCCGACGATACGAAATTCGCTTTGGCGATGACGCGCCTGCTGACGGAGCGTTAATGCCCGCGCCGACGAGCCGGCTGAGGAGTCCCGCATGGAGTTTGGGCACTGATGCCGGAAACACCCCACCAGCCCGATACCGGCATACAGCAACCTGCCCTGCCAGGCTTGCTGCGCCGGCCGCCGCGCCGGGTGCTGCCGACACCGACGGAACTGGCGTTGGAACGCGCCCGCACGCGACTGATTTTCTTCGCGTTGTTGCTGGTGCTGGTGTTCGCCGTCATCGCCGGCCGCGTGGCGCTGCTGACTTTGACCCCGGTCGAGGAAGACAACGCCGCCCAAACGCCGCATCAACCCGCCGGCATGGGGCGCGCCGACATCACCGACCGCAACGGCGTATTGCTCGCCACCTCCCTGCCCACACAAAGCGCCTGCGCCAATACGCGGCATATTGACGACGCGGACGGGCTGGCGCGCGACATCCAAAAAATTCTACCGGAATTGAACGCCGCCAAGCTGGCCGAGAGTTTCAAGACCCGCAAGGGCTGCGCGCCCATCAAGCGCCATTTGACGCCGCGCCAATTTGCGGCGCTCAACGCGCTGGGCGCCGGGGCGATTGAATTCAGCGCCGACGAAGAACGGCTGTTCCCGCAAGCCGCCTTGACAGCGCATCTCGTCGGCACCACCGATCCCGACAATATCGGCACCAGCGGCATTGAAAAGAAATTCGACCAGCGGCTGCGAGAGAGCCATGAACCGCTGCACCTGACGCTGGACGTGCGCGTGCAGCATATCCTGCACCAGGCGCTGAGCGAAGCCGTGGAAGAATTCAAGGCCGTGGGCGGCGCCGGCGTGGTGATGGACGTTCAAAACGGCGCGGTTGTCGCGCTTGTCTCGCTGCCGGACTTCAACCCGCAGCAGGCCGGCAATCCGGACGACGACAACCGCCGCAACCAGGCCACGCTGGGTGTCTATGAGCTGGGTTCAACCTTCAAACTCATCACGGCGGCGCAGGGCTTGGAACTCGGCCTGAGCGGCATGACCAATACCTTCAACACCGTGGAGCCGATCCGCATTGGCCGCTACACGATCCGCGATTATCATCCGGAAAAGCACCGGCTTACTCTGCCGGAAATCATCATGCATTCCTCCAATATCGGCGCAGCGCATGTGGCGGCGCTGATCGGCCGTGACCGGCAACGCGCGTTTCTGGAGCAAATCGGCACCTTCAAGCCGGTGCCGATCGAACTGCCGGAAACCGGCTGGCCGATCGTGCCGGATAATTGGGGCGAGGTGGAAACCATGACCATCGGCTTCGGCCATGGCATTGCGGCCGCACCATTGCAGCTGGTGCGCAGCGTGGCGAGTTTGTGCAATGGCGGCTGGCTGGTGACACCCACTTTGCTGCCGCCGCCCCCTTCCCCGCCCGCCATGCCGCGCCTCATCTCCGCCGACACTTCCACCAAGCTGCGCGCCATGATGCGGCTGGTGGTGACGGCCGGCACGGCCAAGGCCGCCAACGCCCCCGGCTATCTGGTGGGCGGCAAGACCGGCACGGCGGAAAAAATCGCCGGCAAACGCTACAGACGCGATGCCCGGCTATCATCCTTCATCGGTGTCTTTCCGCTATCGGCACCGCGCTATGTGGTGTTCGCCATGCTGGACGAGCCGAAGGGCACCAAAAAGACGCACGGTTTCGCCACCGGCGGCTGGGTGGCGGCGCCGGTGGTCGGGCGCGTCATCGCGGCCGCTGGCCCATTGCTTGGCGTGACGCCGCTGGATAGCATTCAAGAAGCGGCGGCGGACGGCAAGATTCTCCAGCCGCTGGGCGCCGCACTCATCAATAAACTGATTAAACCCCAGGACAAGCCAGATACGCATGACGCAACCGACGAACAAAACGCTGCGGCAGTTACTGAAGCAGAGTGAACCGGCCTTGCAGGCCGGCCGCGATTATACGCTGAACGGCGATGATGTCGCGACGTGCGCCATTACGGCGGATTCACGCCAGGTGCAGGCCGGCACATTGTTCGCCGCCCTGCCCGGCAGCAAACATGATGGGCGCAACTTCATTGCCGAAGCCGTGGCCAAGGGCGCCAGCGTCGTGCTGAGCGACACGGAAGCGACGATACCGGCAGGAGTCACCGCCATTCTGAGCGCCAATCCACGCCTGGTGCTGGCGCATCTGGCGGCGGCGTTTTATGGCGCGCAGCCCGCGCATTGCGCCGCCGTGACTGGCACCAACGGCAAGACCTCCACCGCGCAATTCGTGCGCGAGATCGCGGCATCGCTCGGCCAGGCGGCGGCTTCCATCGGCACGCTCGGCGTCATTGGCCCTGGGCTTGACCATTACGGCACGCTCACCACGCCGGACGCGATCACGCTGCATAAAATCCTGGCGGAACTGGCGGCGGCGCGCATCACGCATCTGTGCCTCGAGGCGTCCAGCCACGGGCTGGCGCAGGAAAGATTGGCAGCGGTGGCCGTGCAAGCCGCCGGCTTCACCAACCTGACGCGCGACCATTTGGATTTCCACGGCACGATGGAAGATTATTTCGCCGCCAAGGCGCGTTTGTTCGACAGCATCCTGCAGCCAGGCGGCACGGCGGTGCTGAACGCCGATGCGCCGCAAGCGGCTGAACTGGCCAAGCGGGCGCAAGCGCGCGGCTGCCGCGTGCTGACCTATGGGCTGGCGGGCGAGGATTATAGATTGCTCTCGGTCACGCCGCACAGCCATGGCCAACGCCTTGCGGTGCGGCTGTTCGGCGAAACAATGGCTGTTGACCTCAACATCGCCGGCCGGTTCCAGGTGTGGAACGCGCTGTGCGCCGCCGGGTTGGCGCATGGGCTGGGGTTGGACGCCAAAGCGACCTTGCTGGCGCTACCCAAACTAACGGGGGTGCATGGCCGGCTGCAACTGGCCGGCACCCACCACAACGGTGCCGCCGTGTTCGTGGATTACGCCCACACGCCGGACGCGCTGGAAACCGTGCTGCAAGCCTTGCGCCCGCATGTGACCGGCAGTGGCCGTCTCATCTCCGTGTTCGGCTGTGGCGGGAACCGCGACGCCGGCAAACGGCCGGTGATGGGCGGCATCGCGCAACGGCTGGCCGATATCGCCATCGTCACCGATGATAACCCGCGCCGCGAAGACCCCGCCGCCATCCGCGCCGCCATTCTTTCCGGTTGCCAGCCGGTGCCGGTTGTGCAGGAAATCGGTGACCGGGACGCGGCGATTCGCCACGCCATAAGTTTGCTGCAATCGGGAGACATTTTGGTGATTGCGGGCAAGGGTCATGAACCCGGGCAAATCGTCGGCGACATGGTGCTGCCATTCGACGACGCTGCCGTCGCCCGCCACTATTTGACGCAAGGGATATAACGGAAAATCATGACGCAAAATATATTATGGCATGGCGAAGATGTGGTGGCCTGCACGCGCGGCAGCGGCGCCGCCGACTGGGCGGCGACAGGCGTTTCGATTGACAGCCGCACGTTGCGCGCCGGTGAATTGTTCGACGCGCTCAAAGGACCGCTCAA
>CAZBSB010000205.1:0-4553 GCA_964494535.1 uncultured Rhodospirillales bacterium | reverse complement strand
GCCGTTTGCTGGCAATCAGCGCGCCGGTGCTGCCGTAGAACTCAATGCTCGGCACAAAAGCCTTGTGCCACAGATATTGCGCGCGCAGGCCATATTTGAATTCCGGCGCGGCGTTTGAGGCGCCGTCAATCTCCACGCTCAGGAAGGGGTTGGCGGTGAAGCGGAAGTCACCCACATCGTGCTGGAAAATGGGGCCGAGGGTCAGCTCATCCGCCGCGTCCTGCTGGGTACCGAATTCATATTTGGCATAGAAGCCGAGATCGAGCAGATATTCGCCTTGCGGCAGAATCTGAAAGCGATTCTCTAACCCAATTACTTTATGTTTCAAGCTGTCGCTTGGTTCGCGCGCCCATTCGGACTCAATTTCGAAGAACCAATGGTTAGTCACGCCATAGTCCATTGCGACAGCGAATTCGGCCTCACCAGCTTTGTTCGAGTCGTTGTCGTCGGCAACCTCGGCCTCGATCTCGAATTCCGCCTCGCCTTTGGTGACGATGGGACTTTTGATGGAGGCGGCCTGGGCGGAACTTGTGGCGATACAGGCCGCAAGCAGCGCGGCGGCGGGGATCAATCTATTGGTCATGGGTAAGCCTTGTTGATACGGGTTATTCGACGATCAATTTGCCTTGAGCCGTTTCCGGGTTGAATTCGCCGAAGAAGACATAAGTGCCTTTGTCCAGTGGCCGCAGCGTGAAGGTAGCCTCGGCGCCGCCGGCGATGATTTTTTCGCGGTGCAGATCATGGCTCTCGAACTCTTCCGCCGTGCTGTCCTCGTTCTTGACCACCAGCTTGAGTTTCTTGCCGGCGGGCGCCTTGATCTCAGCCGGTTCAAAGCGATGATTCTTGATGATAAGATTATAGGTTAACGGCTCTTCAGCCCTGGCGGGTGGAGTGGCCAGCAGTGCCAGCAGCGCGACAGCGGGGAGGACAATGGCGCGATAGATCATCGGAATGCTCCAAGGTTGGCAAGCCTGTTTGTTAATACGAGTTATTCTTAATTTCAAGAAGAATGCGCGACAGCGTTATTGGCTTGACCGCTGCCGGCGCCAAAGCGTAAAAAGCCGTCATCCCAAAACTTTCGGGTTTTGTGGGTTGCCGCCTTCCATGAGGGGCAGCGGTAATCTCAGCCAGTCCGCGTGATCGCGCACTGGCTCATTTTGGCTTGGAAGAAACATGTTCGATAGCCTGACCGGCAAATTGAGCGATATTTTTAGCCGCCTGACCAAAGGCGGCCTCATCACCGAAGAGGCGGTAACGGAAGTGCTGCGCGAAATTCGCGTGGCGCTGCTGGAAGCCGATGTGGCGCTGCCGGTGGTGAAAGACTTCACCGCCAAGGTGAAGGAAAAAGCCGTAGGGCAGGAAGTGCTGCGCGCCGTTAGCCCGGCGCAGCAGGTGCAGAAGATCGTGCATGACTGCCTGCTGGAAGTTCTGGGAAGCACGGCCGTGCCGCTCAATCTGCAGGCCACGCCGCCGGTTTCCATCATGCTGGTGGGGTTGCAGGGTGCTGGTAAAACGACGACGGCCGCCAAGCTGGCCAGGCATTTGCAGGATAAAGAACGCAAGAAAGTACTGATGGCCTCGCTGGACACGCGCCGGCCAGCCGCGCAAGAACAGCTGGCGGTGCTGGGGCAGCAGATCGGCGTGGCCACGCTGCCCATCATCGCGGGGCAGGAGCCGCGCGCCATCGCGCTGCGGGCGCTGGAGACTGCCCGGCGCGAAGGCTATGACGTCGTGCTGCACGATACCGCCGGCCGGCTGGCGATTGATTTTGAGCTGATGGCGGAAGTGGCGGACATTCGCGCCGCCGTGCAGCCGCAGGAAGTGCTGCTGGTGGCGGATGCCATGACCGGCCAGGACGCGGTGAATGTCGCGCAGCATTTCCATGAGAAGGTCAGCATCACCGGCATCGTGCTGACGCGCATGGATGGCGACGCCAAGGGCGGCGCCGCGCTCTCGCTGCGGCATGTCACCGGCCAACCCATCAAATTTTTCGGCACCGGCGAAAAAACAGATGCGCTGGAAATTTTCCACCCCGATCGCCTCGCCACGCGCATCCTCGATTTGGGCGATGTCGCGTCGCTGGTGGAGAAGGCCGCCGAGGTCATTGACCAGCAGGAGGCTGAAAAGGTCGCCCGCAAGATTCAGCAGGGTGATTTCGATTTCAACGATCTGGCCGACCAATATAAGCAAATGCGGAAAATGGGCGGCATGGGCGGCATGATGAATCTGCTGCCCGGCGTGGCCAAGATCAAGGATCAGCTGAAGGCCGCAAATGTGGATGAGAATATCCTCAAGCGGCAGGAAGCCATCATCCAGTCCATGACCAAGGCGGAGCGCCGCGATGTCGGGCTGCTGAATGCCAGTCGCCGTCGCCGCATCGCCAACGGCGCGGGCGTGCCAGTGGCCGAGGTCAACAAGCTGGTCAAGCAATATCTGCAGATGCGCGAGATGATGAAGCAGATGAAGAAGCTGGGGCAGAAAGGTTTTATGCGCAATCTGCCGCAGATGCTGGGGAATATTCGGCGCTAAAAATTTCGGTTTCGGCCTGCCGCCTGGGGCGCGGCGGGTCACAACGCAACTGCCCTGATGATTTTGGTTTAACCTTGAAGGAGTAATACAATGCCTCTCGTTATGCGGATGACGCGCCACGGCGCGAAGAAGAAGCCATTCTATCATATCGTGGTGGCGGACAGCCGCGCGCCGCGCGATGGCCGCTACATCGAAAAAATCGGCACCTACAATCCCGCCCTGGCCAACGACAATCCGGAGCGCGTGAAGCTGAACGCGGAGCGCGTGCAGCATTGGATCAAGAACGGCGCCCAGCCCAGCGAGCGCGTGGCGCGCTTCCTGTTTGCGGCCAAGCTCGGCCCGAAGGTTGAGTATCGGCCGTCGCCCAAGAAGTCCGCGCCGAAAGCCAAGGCGCAGGAGCGGCTGAAGGTCGCTGCCGCCGCTGCTGAAGGTGCCGCAGCTGCCGGCTAACCGCCGCGGTTGCGCTGGGGCGCGTGATGAGCCAGGACGAACGGACAATCTGCGTCGGCAAGATCGTGGGGGCGCACGGCCTGCGCGGCCTCGTGCGCCTGCGCAGCTTTACCGACGATCCGGCGGCCATCGCGCAGTATCCGGTGGTTGACGAAACGGGTCGCGCGCGCAAGGTGACGCTCAAGACGCCGATGGCGGAAGAGTTTATCGCGGAAGTGGAAGGCGTGACGACACGTGAGCAGGCGGAAGCCGCGCGCGGCCTGCGCCTGTTCGTGGCGCGCGATAAGTTGCCGGAATTGCAGGCGCGCGAATATTACCTGGCCGACCTGGTCGGGCTGCGCGCCGAAGATACGGCCGGCCAGGTTTGCGGCACGGTGCTGGCGGTGCATGATTTCGGCGCCGGCGCGGTGCTGGAGTTCAAGCTGAAGGATGGACGCACGGCGATGCTGCCGTTCCGCGACGCTTTCGTCCCCACCGTGGTGCTGGCGGAAGGCCGCGTCGTCATCAGCCCGCCGGCGGATTGGCTCGAGTCGCCGCCGCAGGAGCGCCGCGCATGACTGCCGTAACGCAAAACTCTTGGCACGCCACGGTGTTGACTTTGTTCCCGGAAATGTTTCCGGGTCCTGTCGGGCACAGCGTTATTGGCAAGGCGCTGGCGGAGCAACGCTGGCAGCTTGATTGCATCAATATCCGCGATTTCGCCACGGATAATTATCAAAGCGTGGATGACACGCCCTATGGCGGCGGCGCCGGCATGGTGATGCGGCCGGATATCGTGAGCGCGGCGCTGCAAGCGGCAACCGCGAAGCACGGGCGCGCCGCACGGCGGCTGTATCTTTCGCCGCGGGGCAAGCCGTTCACGCAGGCGCTGGCGAAAGAGCTGGCCGCGGCCGGTTCCGTACTGCTGCTGTGCGGGCGTTTTGAAGGTTTGGATCAGCGCGTGATTGACGCGGAAGAACTGGAAGAAGTCAGCCTCGGCGACTTCGTGCTGGCGGGCGGCGAGCTGGCGGCCATGGCGGTCATCGAATCCTGCGTGCGCCTGCTGCCCGGCGTGTTGGGCAACGCGGAGACGGTGCGCGAAGAGAGTTTTGAAGGCGGATTGCTGGAATATCCGCATTATACGCGCCCGGCGACGTGGGAAGGGCGGGACGTGCCCGCCATCCTGCTTTCCGGGCATCACGCCAATATCCATGCCTGGCGGCGGGAGCAGGCCGAACGCTTGACGCGTGCGCGCCGCCCCGATTTATGGCATCGCTATCAACAAACTCAACCACAAGACATGATGATAAAGGAGAAACAATCATGAATTTACTGCAAAAAATCGAAAAGCAACAATTGGACAAAGCGGCGGCCAACGCCAAGCTGCCGGCCTTCAGCGTCGGCGACCTGGTGAAGGTCAATGTGAAGGTCATTGAAGGCACGCGCGAGCGCGTGCAGGCCTATGAAGGCATCTGCATCGCCAAGCGCAATGCCGGCATCAACTCCTCCTTCACCGTGCGCAAGATTTCGTATGGCGAAGGCGTGGAGCGCGTGTTCCCGCTCTACTCGACCAACATCGATTCCATCGAGGTCGT